>SLFF01000089.1 GCA_007124395.1 Thermomicrobiaceae bacterium
AGACCACGATGACTTTCGACACGGAGAAGCTGCTCTCCCAGCTCGCGAACAGGTGCCCCTCAACAGGCACTCTGCGGCCAATCAGCAGGACAGTCAAGAGACTGCGATTCACCGCCACAGACAGCCACTACTATGCTAGTCTCATGTGAGGGCACCGGGATCAATCAACTCAGAGAATTGGAATGAGTTCGTGAGTCAATCACCAGCGAAAGATCAGACCTTCGACATCCAGTGGTCCGGAGACGTAGTCGTGGTCGGTGCCGGGATCGTCGGGCTTGCCGTTGCCCGCGAGATCCTTCGACGCCAGCCCCACACGCGCCTCGCCGTTCTCGACAAAGAGTCCGATATCGCCCAGCATCAGACCGGCCACAACAGCGGCGTCATTCATTCCGGCATCTATTACAAACCCGGTTCCGTCAAAGCGAAGGCGTGCGTTGCCGGTGCCGCACAGTTGATGCAGTTCTGCGATGAGCGCGAGATTCCTTATCAGCGTTGCGGCAAAGTGATCATTGCAACCGAGGAAGAAGAACTCCCCCGTCTCAACGATCTTCTGGAGCGAGGAAACGCTAACGGTTGCCCCGACCTGCGGATCATCGATGCCGACGAACTGAAAGAGGTCGAGCCCCACGCCACCGGCATCAAGGCGCTCCTCTCTCCGAATACCGGCATCGTCGACTACCGCGACGTGGCCCGGGCCTATGCAAGCGATATCAGAAAGAGCTCTGGTCAGATTCTCACCAATCACGAGGTCCTGGCGCTTCACCAGCGACCCGAAGGCACGATTCTCGAGACAAGTGGTGGCTACATTCAGGCCAAGCGCGTGGTGACCTGCGGCGGGCTCTGGGCCGACCGTGTCGCTCGGTTGACCGGGGCGCCACTCGAGCCACGGATCGTCCCGTTCCGGGGCGACTAC
Source organism: Thermomicrobiaceae bacterium (assembly GCA_007124395.1). Classification (GTDB taxonomy): domain Bacteria; phylum Chloroflexota; class Chloroflexia; order Thermomicrobiales; family Thermomicrobiaceae; genus SLMJ01. The sequence goes on from SLFF01000089.1 coordinate 914, forward strand.
TACATTCTGCGTCACGATCGGCGCCACCTCGTTCGCAGCAACATCTATCCCGTTCCGGACCCGCGGTTCCCATTTCTGGGAGTCCATCTGACCCCGAGAATCGATGGGGATATCTGGCTCGGTCCCAACGCGGTGCTGGCGTTCGCCAGAGATGGCTATCGCTTCAGAGACGTGAATTTCGGCGATCTCCGTGAAATGGCAGGATTCACCGGCTTTCTCAAGTTCGCCCGCAATAACTGGCGAACCGGAGCCGACGAGATGCTTCGGGACCTGAGCAAGAAGCGCTTTCTCGCTTCACTGCAGCGCTATGTACCGGAACTCCGGATGGAAGATCTGGTTCCGGGGCCGTCTGGGGTGCGTGCCCAGGCGCTCAGCGACGATGGCCAGCTGGTCGACGATTTCATCTTCAGCGAGTCCGACGGCATTCTGCACGTCCGAAACGCTCCATCGCCAGCGGCGACGTCTTCGCTCGTAATCGGACAGATGTTTGTCGATCGATTCGAAGAAATGGGAGGCTGACCACCATGGTGCGGCCGTCGTTCGCCTGGCATTTCCGCTGTGTCGTCTGTGGCGCCACCATCCCGGCCAACGATCTCGCATGGCAGTGCCCGCGGTGCTCCGGCGAACTTTCAGTTGAAGGGTTGCCAGCGCAGCTGGATCGTCCAGGGCTGACTGGACACGGCTTGTGGCGCAGCGCAAGCGTTCTTCCGGTGCCCGCGCCGGATCGTGGAACGATGCTCGGTGAGGGCGATACGCCGCTGATTCCGGTAGAAATCGATGGTGCTCTGGTGCATCTGAAGCTCGACAGTCTGCTACCCACCGGATCATTCAAGGACCGCGGGGCCGCAGTGCTCGCACGGTATCTCCAGCTCGTTGGCGCCCGGAGAATCATCGTCGACTCCTCAGGCAACGCCGCGGCGGCAATGGCTGCCTTTGCTGCAGCTGCCGGTCTCGAGTGTGTGGTCTATGTCCCGGCCACTGCCTCGCCCGGCAAACTCGTGCAGGCCAGAGCCTACGGCGCAGCCGTGATTCCGATTGAGGGTAGCCGGGACGATGTCGCCCACGCCGCGCAATCGGCAGCCGATTCCGACGATTCCGCCAGCTACGCAAGCCACAACTGGCATCCGGTGTTCGTCGAAGGCGTGAAGACCTGGGCTCACGAAGTTCACTATCAGCTCGGCGGGCGACAACCCGATACGGTGATCGTTCCGACCGGTGGCGGATCTTCATTCGTCGGCGCATGGCGCGGGTTTCGGGAAACTGGAGCATCGATTCCACGTCTGATCGCCGCACAGCCCGAGGCATGTCACCCGATCGTCCGAGCCTGGCAATCTGGCACATCGATCACGTCGATGCCGGCCGAAACAACGATGGCAGAAGGCACGAAGATCGCCCTGCCTTCCCGGCCGGCGCAGATCCTCGAAGCGCTCAGCGATTCAGATGGAGCGGGTGTCGCCGTGTCCGAGGATGAACTCACCTCAGCCTCAAAGCTTCTGTGGAGTATGGGCGTGTATGTTGAGCCGACGGCCGCACTCGGTGTCGCAGCGTTTCGCATCATGAAGCAGCAGGGCGATGTTCAGGAAGGTGCGACGGTGGTGATTCATATCACCGGGAATGGATTGAAATCGACCCCGGTCATCGACGAAGTTCTGTCGTGACGCCATGGTTCAGTCCGTCGTGTTGAGAAACGCGCTGATTCGCCTCCCAAGAGCCCCTGGCTGGTCTTCCATCAAGAAGTGACTGACGTTATCGAACACCAGCACCTCAGGGTCGCCCAGCAACTGACGGATGTCGCTGGAGTCCGACATGCCAAACTCTGGATCACGCCCGCCCCAGACTAGCAGCGCCTGACCGTTGTAGGCCGTCAAACCTGCACGCCAGCGGTCGAAGTCGGCGACCGAGACCGGCCGTGACTGATAGAAGCGGGTCAGCGATTGCCCGAACCCGCGCTCGAACGGATACCAGTAGCCGGCGAACCACCCCGGATCAACCGGATCGATCAGAAACTGGCTGGCAGCCAACCGCAGCATCCAGGGCCTGGCCAGAATCATCGAGAGTTGCCCCAGCCAGGGGATTCTCAATGGCGTCAACAGATCGATCCCCCACCCCGAACCAATCCATGCTGTCGGACGCAGGCTGGTGTTGGTGAAAACCACCTTCGGATAGCGATCCGGGCTGCGGGCAATCAACTCGCTGGCAACGAGGCCACCGAAATCATGGGCGACCAGCGCCGGTCGTGATTCAGATCCGAGCATCTGGTTGATTGCCTGCTCGATGAGAGAGGTTATCGTGGCGATGGTGAACGGTCTATCGGCGTCCAGCGACGAAAGGCCGAAACCGGGAAGGTCGAGCGCGATCGATCGCCGGTTCTCAGGCATTGCGGGAATGACGTTCCGCCAGATCCACGACCAGGTGGGGATTCCGTGCAGAAAGACGACCGGCGCCGCGCTGTCTGATCGCCCGGACTCCATACAAAAGACCCTGGCGCCATCCAGATGAACGACGGAGCCACCAGCGGCAAATTCCGTTGGAGTATGCTCGCTGATCGCAGACCGGCCTGCTTGTCTTCGACTCAACCCCATAGCGTCGGCTCAGACTCTCTGGTCAGAAGGTTTGGAAACCTGTACGGTTAGAAATCGAAACGTTCGCGCATGCGCAAGGTAGCAGGATGATTGACACGAAGGTTTTCAAAAACGTAATGGCCCGCATTCCGACTGCCGTGGCGGTTATCACCAGTCGGAGCGATTCCGGGTTTCACGGGGTGACGGTGTCATCCTTTGGGTCGCTATCGCTCGACCCACCCCTCGCATACGTCAGCATTCTCAAAGAAATCAACAGTCATGATCGTCTGCTCAATGCCGACGGATTCGTGATCAACGTCCTGGCCCGGGAGCACACGTTCTTTGCCGAGCAATTCTCGGGACAGACGCCGCTGGCGGACCCGGACTTCGGTGGTGTTCCCCACAAAATCGGACAGATGGGGCTCCCCCTGATCGACGGCTGCGTCTCGTGGATCGAATGCCGGCACTGGGAACAGCACGCGGCCGGTGATCACACGTTGTTCATCGGGGAGATCGTCAATATCCAGGCAGGAGAAAGCGACGACCCGCTGGTGTACTTTGACCGCGAGTTTCTCGAACTGTCCTGGTAGTCGAAATTAGAACTGGATACGGATCGCCGCGGAATCGATCGTCCAGCCAATTTCCCGCGCCTCAGCCCGACGCTCGCGCAGTTCCTGCATCTGTGTGGGAGAGACCTTGATCGGCGTGAGCTTGATGTTCTGGCTCATCTCAACTCGAAGCAACGGCCGAACCTCTTTGAGCGGGGTCAGATTGAACCGGCGCTCGGAAACCCGCTCGGCGGGGCTCGAAGCATCATCGTAGCTGATCATCGGATAATCGAAAGAATCGATGGCGCTCGACTCGACTTCGCGAGCAGGATCGTTCCGCAAGCGGGACGGCGTAAGACTTGCCGGTTTGAATGGATTTTCCGGCGGCGGGTGATTCTCATTACTCGGCATCTCAACCTCCCGGTAGTGCAATGATGAACGGTGAAACGATGGTGCGATGGTCTCGAATAAACGGCTATTGGGAATTGAAACGAGCGATGTGCGTTCTCATTAGTGACAAATTCGACACGGTTCGTATGATTGGGATAGAGATATTCGGTTGTCGTTTCCTTAGTCAATGGTACTCTGGAAAGGTCGACATGTGTATCCCGAATGTCGATAGCCTGAGTTGGTCAGGTTTCCAGTCTCGATCTAACCGCTATTCAGCATCATTGGTGATGAGCAATTGAGCAAGCATCAGGACCAGTCACCAGACACCCTAACCGAAGATGTGAATCCGTCTGAGCTCGATCAAGCAGAGGATCCCGAGGAGAATCCGGAATCCGAGTCGCGCGGGAGCAACCTCGGAGCAATCGCCCTGCTGCTACTTGCCGGATCGATCGCGCTATTCGCCTGGGCATGGTCCAACGAACGTGGCGATTCCTCATCCGGGCAAAATGTCGAAGTCGGGCGCGAAGCACCAGATTTCACTCTTCCCGATCTCGAAGGCAATCAGAACGCGTTATCCGATCATCGAGGAGAAGTGGTCCTGATCAATTTCTGGGCCACGTGGTGTCCGCCATGTCGTGTTGAAATGCCTGACATGGAAGCGGTCTATCGCGAGCATAAGGATGACGGATTCGAGATACTCGGTGTCGATCAGCGTGAACCGAAGGAACTGGTAGAGGAATTCGTCACCGAGCGCGGGTTCAGCTGGATTTTCCTGCTGGACGAAGACTTCGATGTTTCCCAGGAGTATTCGGCAACGTCGATTCCGCGCAGCATCCTGGTCGATCGCGATGGGACAGTAGCGCATGTCTGGCGTGGGACACTGACTCGCTCGCAGCTCGAACAGCAGCTGGCACATCTCGGCATTGGGAATTAGTTAGCGTCAACACAGGAAACCATGTAACGTTTTAGGGCGCTCGCCCGTCAAACGTTACGTAGGGAACGGGAATACGAGCAAGACGCACGAGGGGGCTACGTGTCAAACGAAAACGAAATACCATCAGCAAGGACCCAGACCAATTCATCCCTTGGCGCGTCGATGTCGCGCCGAAGTCTGGTGCGGCGAGGAGTGGCGCTTGGCTTCGCGTTGCCAGCGATAAGTACGGCACTGGCGGCGTGTATCTCCAGTGAGCGTCAAGGCAATGACGACGATGATCTCTCTGCGGATCCAACCGAACCAGCAGAAGAGGAGCCATCGCCCTCTCCGGAGCCGACCTCGACACCAGAACCGACGCCGACGCCAGAACCGACGGCGACGCCGGAGCCAACGGCAACGCCAGAACCGACGCCGACGCCGGAACCAACGCCAACACCAGAGCCAACTCCAACACCAGAGCCGTCGGCGCTCGACCAGATCATGGACGATCCTGACTGGCAAGCTGCCCTGCGACCGGATGAAGGTCTGTTTTACGGTGCGGTCACCGGCGATTCCGTAAACATTCGGGCTGAGCCTTCGATTAACGCCGCAGTGGTTGGGACGACGTACCGCCGCCACCCACTGGTCATCCATGATGTCGTCGATGGTGACCCCATCGAACAGACGATTACCGATGACGACGGCGAGGCCGAAACGGTTGAAGACACCCGCTGGTTCCGGATCGGCGACGGCCGATTCATCACCGCGATCTTCGTTGAACCTCTCGTCCCAACCGCTCCGCCGGAAGTATTCGAGGGCAACTGGGTCGATATCAACCTGACGACGTTCTATGCGATTGGCTATCGAGACGACACGCCAGTCTACGTCGCGATTATCACAGCAGGACGTGACGGCCGGACTCCGGTCGGGCAGTACCAGATCAATCGGCGAGTATTGAACGAGACGATGGACTCGGCGACGGTCGGCATCCCCGAGGGCGACCCGGAATACTACTATCTGGAAGACGTCCACTACGCCCAGTACTTCCGCGCTGGGGGATACGCGATGCACGAAAACTACTGGTCCTCGCCAGCTGCCTATGGCCGATTCTCATCTAACGGCTGTGTCGGACTGTTCTACAGTGACGCCCAGTGGTTCTGGGAGTTTCTGGACATCGGATCGTTTGTCCATATCCATTACGGATAACGCGCTGCCACGTCACAATTCCGGTGGCCATTCCTGTTTGCAGGGAGGCCACCGTTGCCCCAGTAACTGATTCGGAATGGTTCGCTCATGTTCCCGACCTGGCCAGATTTTGCCGCAATGGGCCTGCAGATCGGGAATTATCTTCTCGAGATCGGGCCGTTCATTCTTTTCGGGGCCGTGGTCGCTTCGGCAAAGATCACTCTGCTCGGTCGCTCCGAAAAGACGTGGACCGGGTATCGGCTGGTGGCACCGGTTGCGGCAATCCCGCTCGGGATACTCCCGGTTGCTGCTGCCGCGCTGAGATCCTGGCTGATCGCCCGGACAGGCACCGGCCAGGATGTGGAGCCAACTGAGCAGGATTCAGGCACCTTCAGACGCGCCATAAACTACGCTGAGGGCCTTGTATTTCCGTTTATGATCAGTGCGGCAATCGGGGCAGCTATCATCGTCATGACGCCAACTGAGCCCCTCTGGACGTTGCTCTCCGCCGATTCACCCTGGAGACTGATCATTGCCCCGGTTGTCGCCGGTCTGGTGAAACCACGTGGCGGTTCAGAACTCCCGCTGGTTATGGCAATGATTACCAAAGGACTCGACCCTGTCGGTGCCGTAGCGGCGATCCTCGGAGCAGGCTACCTCCATGCCCGGTCAATACCTCTGGCAATGGTCCATATTGTCGTCGCAGTCGTTATCGGCGTGATCCTCTGGCAAACCGGCTTGAGCCTCTAATCTTCGAGAGCCAACGCTATCGGAGATGCCGAACCGTGTACTCCAGTCCACGCTCGAACGGGATCGTTTGCGTCACAACGTCCTCGCGCTGCCGGATCAGACGCAGAAGATCCTCGCAGTCGTGCGAGGTCACGTTGTCGGTCAGCACCACACCACCCGGCCGAACGCGCTCGATCACGTTGCCGAAGTGACGCGGGTAGTCGTCCTTCTCAGCATCGAGGAAGACCAGGTCGATCGAATCAAACCGGGCGGCGATCTCGCTTCCATCCCCGGTTTCGATGATTGCGGTATCCGCAACTCCTGCCTCAACCAGATTGGCATTCGCCTGAGACGCCCGTTCCGAGAGAACCTCCGATCCGACGATCCGTCCGCCGTACTCGCGTGCAGCCAGAGCCAGCCAGATCGTCGAGTAGCCGGTCGAAGAGCCGATCTCCACGATCAGGCCCGGCTGGAGAGATCGAATGAGCGAGAAGAGAAAAAGCCCGGTCGGTGCGGTAACGTTACGAGTACGTTCGCTAACCGGCAGGCCACGTTCTCGCTGAGTCGCGTCATCGTCGCGCAATCGTTCCATGACTTCCAGCGCAGGCGACGTTG
>SLFF01000077.1 GCA_007124395.1 Thermomicrobiaceae bacterium
AATAGTCCCCAACAGCCGTGTTTACCGAGTATGCGAGTTTCCGCGTTCAGGTTGTGAGACCGTCCTGCTCGCCAAACGCATACCCGGATTAACTAGTCCTGAACCGCTCGGAGGTTGTTCAGAACCAGCTGGAACGTCAGGTGCCAGAAAGCTCCATTGACGTAGTTGTTATCTTCTGTCGGCCAGTTGTCCCAGTAGGTCGTGTTCATCGGAATTCGATGGTAGAACTCGTTGATCATGACTGCTGGCAGTTCTGGCAACCAGATCTCCATCGCTCTGTAGAATTGGTCCATCAGGGCGTCGACATCGTCTGGTGATGTCACTGCCATCTCGTCCACGATCTCGTCGTACTCCTCGTTCAACCAGCGACTGAAGTTCACCTGATGGGCGCCAGGTACTGCAGCCGTTGCGGACTGATAGAGTCGCAGGGAGTAGTACGGGTCACCACTCACACTGCCGCCGTGGCCATTGAATCCACTTTCGAACTCACCGCGGGAGAGCAGGTCTCCCCAGTCTGGTGGCATAGAGAACTCAGCGTCGATACCGCCGCGTCGCAGTTGCTCACCGACAACAGGCCCGAGCAGCTGTCGCCCTGCGGCACCCATCATCTGCAGCTCGAGTATTTCACCGTCACGTTCCCACCAGCCGTCGTCGTTCTTCTCGAATCCGGCTTCCATCATGAGTTCGTCAGCGCGTTCCGGGTTGTACTCGATCGGGTTCCACTCTTCGAGGAGATCCTCGACGTGGTCAACGAACGGCGTCAGTGCTGGATAAGACGGGATAAACAGCGGGTAGAGACTGCCAGCGCCGCTCTCGGCGACTTCCACGATCTGCTCGCGATCGAGATAGTAGCTGACCGCCCAGCGAAGGTTGACTTCTTCCCACGGTTCGTATTCGTGGTTGAGGAACAGTCCCATTGGCCACCAGTCGACATAGCCAAATGGCGCTTCACGCCCGGAGTGCGTGGTGAGCATCGGATTCTGGTCGAGAATCAACTGCATGGTCGCCGGCGTCATGCCGGACGAGAAGTCGATCTGGTTTGTCAGATGCGCCTGTGCCGTCTGATCTTCACCACCGAATGGTAGATAGATCACGCGCTCAACATCTGGCATCTGATCGACCAGTCCGTGGTCAACTGCCCACCAGGAGTCGCGACGGTCGATGACCTTCTGCTCAGGTGAGGAGAAGACGACACGCCAGCACGATGTGGTGACGGGCAGTCCTTCATCCACATCAAACGCCGTATAGACATCCCAGTCGACGCCGTCGTAGATGTGTGCGGGTACGATGTAGACGCCGATATCGAACCGATAGGTGAGCAAGAAGAAGAAACGAGGAGACGGCACGACAAAGTCGATAACGACCTCCGTGTCGCTGACCGCTTCTGCCTGCTCAACGACCTGCTGGACGTCGACACCCCAGCGAATCGCGGCACCTTGTTCATTCAGACTGTTGATCGTGAATGCAACATCATGGGCAGAGAATGGCTCGCCATCGCTCCACTCGATGCCTTCTCGGGTAAAGATGCGGAGTTGGGTAAAGTCGTCGTTATACTCGTAACCCTCAGCCAGCCACAGAATCTCTTCGTCGGCGAACGCACTGTAGAAGGCCAGGGGTTCGTAGAGAATCCCAGAACCGTTCTGATGGTTGCCACCAATTGCATACGGGTTCCAGATCTCATGGTCGACAAATCGACCCTCGACACCGGACCAGCGCAAGATCAGCGATCGATTTCGTGGAATATCGGCAACACCCTCTACATCGGGTACTTCGACTTCTTCCACGTCGTCGACTTCGATTGCCTCTTCGTCGTCACTGTCGTCGTCGCTATCGTCGGTCTCTTCTACGTCTTCTTCATCATCATCGTCGTCATCTGGCTCCGCGACGTCGTCGTCGCTGTCGTCGGTCGCTTCAGCACCGACATCCGGATCATCATCTTCGCCGCATGCCGCGAGCAAGGTTCCCAGTGCTGGCACTGAAAGACCCAGTAGCGTTGCCCGCTTGATGAAATCTCGTCGTCCGACTCGTCCATCAAGCGCAGCGGAAAATGCAGCGTCGATGTCACGCTGATCCTTCATGAGCGTCCTCCTGACACATTTCGTTGTACCGATAAATCCCGGTGATTGGTCACAGCCTAAGCGATATCCCGGTGAAAGTCAATGTTTGTTTTACAGGTTCATATGCAGCGTATGCCGATTGTGATTGTGAGAAAATGCACACGTTCATGGATTGCCCACGACGGACAACCGCCGGTCAGGCAAGGGTGTTTGCGAGATGATGCTGGTCAGGGGGTGAGGCGGGCAACAACAGTTGCCCGCGATGTCTAATCGATGATGGCGCTCAGGAGGATATGTGTGGCTCGAGCGCGTCGGCGAGGCCGAGCCCGGTGGTCTTGGTCCGAAGATGCGGGAATAGGATCACTTCACGGATGTTCTGCTGATCGGTGAACAGCATGACCAGGCGGTCGACGCCGAGGCCGAAGCCGCCCGTCGGCGGCATCCCGTGCATCAAAGCGTTGACATAATCTTCATCGATCGGCATGGCGTCTTCATCGCCAGCTTCTCGATCCCGGACTTGCTCAAGGAACCGGGATAGCTGATCGAGCGGGTCGTTGAGTTCCGTGAAGGCGTTACCCGCTTCGACGCCGGCGATAAACGGCTGGAATCGCTCGACGACTTCGGGGTTGTCCGGACTTCGCTTCGCCAGTGGCGAGAGGGCGACCGGATAATCGATCAGAAACGTTGGCTGGATGAGGTTGGGGCGGACGAACGTCTTCATCAGTTCGTCCACGATTCGCGGCCAGACGTCTGCTGGCTGGACATCGGCTCCCAGGCGCTTTGCTTCTTCGTAGAGCTCTTTCTGATCGCGAACCTCGAGGTAGTCGATTCCGGTGGCGTCGAGCAGGGCCTGACGCAGGGTCACCCGCGGCCATGGCGGGGTCAGGTCGATCTCGTGCCCGGCATAGGTAAAAGACGTCGTTCCGAGCGCTTCCTGCGCACAGTGAACGATCATCTGTTCCGTGAGCTCCATGACGTCGTTGTAATCAGCGTAGGCGATGTAGAACTCAATCATGGTGAATTCTGGCGAGTGCCGGCCGTCGATTCCTTCGTTCCGGAAATCCTTGCAGATCTCATAGACGCGCTCGAAGCCTCCGACGATCAGTCGCTTGAGGTACAGCTCGTCAGCGATCCGCAGATAGAACGTCTGGTCCAGAGTGTGATAGTGCGAGGTAAACGGGCGAGCAGCTGCACCCCCGTAGAGTGGCTGCAGGGTAGGAGTCTCGACCTCCATGAATCCACGCGAATCGAGGAAACTCCGCATTGCACGCACGACTTTTGTGCGCTTGATGAAGATATCTCTGACTTCCTCGTTCGAGATCAGGTCGGCATATCGCTGCCGGTAGCGGGTCTCGACATCGCTCAGCCCATGCCACTTTTCCGGAGGTGGGGTGAGCGCTTTGGAGAGGAGTTTGACCTCGCTGGCCTGAACAGTGATCTCGCCCATTCTCGTGCGGAACAGGTGACCCGTCGCCTCGACGAAATCCCCCATGTCGATCATTCGCTTGAACCAGGTATGCGCTTCTTCGCCGAGATCGTTCCGGCGGAGGAACAACTGGATCGAGCCACTACCGTCCTGTAGTGTGCAGAAGATCGATCGACCCATGTCGCGGATGGTCATGATGCGTCCGGCCACGGTGACCGGTTCGCTGTCGTGTTCCCCGCCGAGACCGTCTTCGACACTGGCAAACCGGTCCAGCGCTTCCTGAGCTGTATGAGTCCGGTGGGATCGGGGTGGGTAGGGATCGATTCCCTGACTACGGAGCTCGCGGAGTTTCTCTAATCGACGTTCCTGATGTTCGCTTAGCGCCATTGCTTTCGCTCTGGTTCCCCTTCATCATGCTTCAGCCATGCGGATCAGTCGTGAGACACAAAAAAGCCGCGAGTCGTCAGCCAACGACCCGCGGCAAACCTACTCTGTGCGAGTCGATTACTCAACCTTTTCAATCGTAAAGGTGGTATCGCCGCCGGGTGCGCTAACGACAACAGATTCGCCGACGCGTTTTCCGATCACCGCGGCCCCGACTGGGGATTCGGTGGAAATCGTGCCCTGGAGCGTGTTCGCTTCCTGAGGGCTGACCAGGATCCACGTATCGGTTTCGTCGAATTCATCGCGCAGGGTGACGGTAGAGCCGAACTGAACAACGTCAGACGATTCGTCGTACTCAACGACTTTCGCGCGACGCAGGATATGTTCGATCTCGCGGATACGAGCCTCGATAATGACAAGCTCTTCCTTGGTCTCCTCATACTCGCTGTTATCGGAGACATCACCGTCAGATGTCAGCTCCTGAATGCGGCGAGCCACAGACGGATGCTTTTCGGTGCGGAGCTGCTCGAGCTCCTTTTCAAGGCCGGTCTTGCCCTGCGCTGTCAGCATCACAGGACTATCGGAAGCCATAGATTACCCTTCTTTCGACCAGCAACGTCGAATGCAGTACTAAAGAAACATCCCCGGCCAGACCTCGATCTCGAGGTTGCCGCGGATGGTGACCGCTGATGGTTTGCTGGTTCGGCGCAAATGCGTCGTTGACTGTGAACGGATACTAAAAACCGAGGAACAAAGCCCTCGGCGTCACGTGAGAGTACGCTGAACAGAGTATAGCCGAACTCAGCGCAAGCTGCAACAGCATGCACAATGGCAGTGGTTTCGGTAACGAGTGGTGGGTGAGAAGGGACTCGAACCCCTGACCTCACGGATGTGAACCGTGCGCTCTAACCAGCTGAGCTACTCACCCGCAGCCGTCTCGATTACCTGCACGAGTATAGCGGTTGCTGTGGCTCACGGCAATGATCAGGCGTCATCTTCCATGAGGAAGATCGATGTCGCCTGTGCCAGCAGGTTCGTAGATTCGATCAGCGCCTGCTCGAGACGATTACTTTCCCGGCGCAGTTTCGTCAGCCACGGGTAATAGGCATTGGGAATCGATCGTCGTTCCGGGAGTTGACGCATCGGTTGAAGGCCAGGAAGCGGCTCACCGGGTATCGCCGGATCTTGCTCGAATTCTCCGGATACGGTGTAGTTGACCGGGATCAGTATCCGGCTTACCCCGGTGACGCACCCGTTGTACAGGGCGATCTCCTCATCGGCAGCTTCTTCCGAGAGCTCAATGCTCCGAAAGATCGTTCCAAGTTCCTCCAGATTCCGGGAAAGTTCGATTAGTCTCGTCAGGTCCAGATCCTGTCCAGCGACGCGCTGGAGGTCTTCGAGCGTCGCACGAATCTCTCTGGCGACACCTGCCTGATCGAAATCAATCTTCGGTTCAGTGCACAGGGCATGAACGGTTGCAAAGAGAATCTTCGCGTCGCGAACCAGAAACTCCGGATCGAGCTTGTCCATGGTGTCGTCAGCGGTGTGCCACCACCAGCCGAGTCCACCACCCCGCCCTAGCAGTGCTCCGACGCCAGTTGGCGTTGGCTCTGGTGGTTGCTGTGAGATCGAACAATAGAACGATGGAATTCCGACTCCCCAGAACGACTGGTCGCCAAGTCGGCCGATCCGATCATAGTTGAGGTCCGCATCGGCGACGTAGCGGAAAACATCCTCGGCGAACCGATGGGTTTCGGCCATCGTACTGGCCCCGGAGAGGTCGGTTGCTCCCATTCCGCCCGGAGAGTCGATGTTGACGTGGGCGATGCAGTAATGGTGAATGAATGACCAGTATTCGTCGGCATACCAGGTTGATGTTGCGTACCTGGCGTGGGAGTGGCCGGACCAGAACGCCAGCCGCAGCCCGTGGTGCATTTCGTCCTGGCACTCCTTCATCAATCTGGCAACTTCCAGCATTGACGCGTTAGCACTTCCGTTATCCATCGCCCCGTAATACCAGGAGTCGACGTGGCCGCTCAGCAACACGTGCCGCAAGACCTCGTCGAACCCCGGCGAATCCGCCAGCAACACGGGAAGTGGCTTCCAGCTGGTTTCCACCGTAGCTGAAAGTCGCACCTTGCATGGGCCGGCTTCCAGATGCTCGCGCAGACGCGCTGCTCCATCCTTATCGACAGAGAGATGCGGAATGGTTGGCAGAAGCTGCATGCTGCTCGGCGTCGGGCTACCCCAGACCGGCGATATTGTCATTTCGTGGATCTGGTCGCCGCTGTTGTGAATCACCGCTGCGGCCCCGAACGATTCCGCTGGTGCGACCGAGTTTGGCGTGGCAAGACCGTCCATCAGAACGGCCTTACCCGAAGCGACGGCTCTGGCGAAATCGGAATTCGATCCGGGCCCGACGTCGGTCAGATCGAGTTCGATCCCGTCCGCCGGGGTTGACACGCCAAACGAGTGGGTGATGCAACGAATCGGATCCGGGTCCCCGACGATCTCCAGGGTTGCAGCCCCAGGCAGACTGACGAGGCAAACCGGATCGTGGCGTTGACAGGTGAACCCGAGGTCCTTCAGGACTGACTCGATGTAGTCGAATGCCTGTCGCTCTCCGTCTGAACCCGAAAGACGTTCCCACTGGGCGATGGTCGCCGTGGTGTTCATCAATCGATCAGCGTCGACCTTGTGTATGAGATCATCGATCCGGTTCACCGTGTCATCTCCTCATTGCGAGCGAATTAGCCGAGCTCGGCGACGCATTCGACTTCGACAATCGCTCCTGCTGGCAGCCGGGACACCTGAATCGTGCTCCGCGCCGGTTGGGCGTCGCCGAAATAGCGTGCGTAGATTTCGTTGAATGTCTGGAAGTCATCCAGGTTCGTAAGGAAGCAGGTGGTCTTGATCACTTTGTCGATCGATGATCCAGATGCTTCCAGCAGGTTGCTGAGGTTAGTGAGAACTTGCTCAGCCTGAACCGTGATGTCACCTTCGACGAGCTTACCTGAGGCCGGTTCGAGCGGAATCTGACCAGAGGTGAAGAGCATGTTGCCGAACTTCACTGCCTGTGAATACGGGCCGATTGCTGCCGGGGCCTTATCAGTGGTTACGATTTCCTTTGGCATGTCTTCGCGTCCCTTTCTCTACCGTTCAATGGTAATACGCGGGTACACTCCTCCGAGTGTGCCGAATGACTCTAGCACCGGTTGAGCTGGTGGGTCAATTGAACGGGGTGCCGGAGCAGTGATTGGCGGCAGGGTGGTCCGGAGTGTCAGTTAGCCTCATCATCGTCAACTACAATGGGCGATCACTCCTGCGCGATTGTCTGGAATCGCTCGAGGCGCAGGTTCGGCGCCCGGATGAAGTGATCGTGGTCGACAACGGTTCCTCTGACCAATCCGTGAATATGGTCCGGAATGATTATCCGTGGGTTCGACTGATCGAGGCTGGCGAGAACCTCGGATTCGCGGCCGGCAACAATCTCGGAATACGGGCCGCAACTGGTGAGATCATCATCCTTCTCAATAACGACACAATCCCGGCTCCGGGATTCGTCGAATCAATCCTGGCTCCCCTTGAGGAAGATCAGGACCTGTCTGCCGTATCCGGGGTGATGCTGTTTATGAATCAGCCGGAGATCGTTGCTACCAGTGGTATCCAGGTTTTCAGCAATGGCCTCGCTCTCGACCGGGACGCGGGATCTCCCTGGAGATCCATGAGCGGAAACCGTCCGGTGTTCGGGCCGTCCGGCGGAGCGATGGCGATCAGGCGTTCGGCGCTGGATGATGTCGAGCTCTTTCCAGAGCCATTCTTTTTGTATCTCGAAGATGTCGACCTCGCGTGGCGACTGCGTCTGCGCAATCACCGGACAGTTGCCAGTCCCGGGGCGTGGGTCTTGCATCATTATTCGGCAAGTTCAATCGAAGGTTCGGCGTTCAAGGATTATTTTCTGGCACGCAACCGATT
>SLFF01000169.1 GCA_007124395.1 Thermomicrobiaceae bacterium
AACGAAGCACCTTCACCCAACCGCCTGTTTCAAGATGAGCGACCAGTAGCCATCGTACTGCCCGAAAGTAGCGATGCAGACGTCGCGCTCCTGCGTGCGTTGATCGAACGCGAGTTGCATGAGTTCTCCGCTGAATTTGGCGCACCGGTTCGTCTCGAAAACGGTCTTCCGGCAGACAGTCCTCATTTCCTGATAGGCCCTGCGCACCTCAATCCAGCTTTTCAACAACTCAAGATCGAAGGGGCGGCAGAGCCGATCGTGCAACTCAACCGGGACCAGCAGATTCTGATCGCAGATGGCCCGAACACTGGTTCGGTGGTCGAGAGTCTTGGTCTCCTGCGAACACTCACCGCTAGCGGCGAAGAGCGGGTCACGGCCGATGACTGCATCGACATCGCTCACTGCGTCGGCAAGCGAGGACGCGATCCTCGGACTACAGGGGCTTCCTCACGTCAAGACCGCGGGCGGAAGGACTGGCGGAGGAAGCGGTCGAGCGCGATCGATCCGTCTTCTGCCAGGGATGAGACTCTCAGTCAGTACCGCGCTAACCTTTGACCGCGATGGCAGATGCATAGAAAGCAACGGGATTGCTCCGGACATACCCGTGAACCCATTCGAACAGGGATTCGATTCACAGCTGTTCCGGGAAGTCGAACGGTCCTGGTAGTCAGAGAGCGTAAGAGCGCCGGGAGCCTGTGCACACCGCTTGCCCGCAGATGTCGCCGGTGCTAGTCTCACCAGCATTGACGCGACTTCGATGCTGCGGGAAAGGACCACTCTGTGACTGGCGATCTGATTCTCACCGGCGGCCATGTGCTGACCGGCCACCGAACTCCATCCGATGCGACTGCCCTGGCAATCAGACATGGTCGCATCGCCTGCGTTGGCAGCGATAGCGACGTCCTGAGCTGGAAGACATCGGATTCGCAATTGATCGATCTCCGTGGCCGGTCGATCGCTCCGGCGTTCAACGATGCCCACTGCCACATCATGTCCGTCGGCTTCATGGCGCGTGAGGTCGATGCCCGCACTCCTCCCAACCGAACCGTGCAGGACATCGTCAACCGGGTTGCTGAGCGAGTGAAATCGACGGACAAGGGCCTCTGGATCACCGCCCGCGGATACGACCAGGCCAGGCTGGAAGATCAACGACATCCCACCCGCGATGATCTCGATCCAGTTTCTCCGGACCATCCCGTCATCCTGATTCGTGCCTGTGGTCATATCGGCGTGGCCAACAGCAAGGCGCTGGAAGCCGCCGGGATCGACGCCAATACTCCAGACCCCGAAGGCGGAACCATCGACCGTGATACCAGTGGTCGTCCGACCGGGGTATTGCGAGAAGAGGCAAACAAGCTCGTCCGCCGCACTATCCCGGACCCGACCGTCGAAGAGATTCGCGAAGCACTCCGGCTTTCCGGGCAGGAATACTACTCGCAGGGTGTCACCAGCGCCGCAGAAGCGGGCATCCGAACCGCCGACGAAATGGCAGCCTACTCATCACTCCACCAGGAGGGCAGTCTCCCGCTCCGCAGTTACATCATGATGATGATTGACGAGCGCCTGGAATTGCTCAAGGAACTGGGCATCCGCACCGGATTCGGGGACGACATGCTGCGAATCGGACCGGCCAAGATCTTCCTCGACGGCAGCATCGGTGGCCGCACCGCCCGAATGTCGCAACCGTATGAGGATGAGGACGACAACCTCGGTCTCTGGATGCAGGATCCGCAGTTGATGAAGCAGAAGCTGATCGATGCTCACCTGGCCGGATTCCAGTGCTGTGCCCACGCGATCGGCGATGCCGCGATCGATCTCCTACTCAGCGCCTTCGAAGAAGCACTGGAGCAGTCTCCCCGAGCCGATCACCGTCATCGAATCGAGCACTCCAGCATTCTGCGTCCGGACCTGCTCGATCGAATTCAGGCGATCAACGCGATTCCGATCCCGGGCACAACCTTCCTGCACTCATTCCAGAAGGCGTATGTCGCCAATCTGGGCATGGATCGAATTCGCTATGCCTATGCCATGCGCGAGTTCCTCAATCGGGGGATCGTCGCCGCGGCAAGCACGGATGCTCCGGTCGTCTCCACCAGCGCAATGATCGGCATCAAGACGATGATGACGCGTCTCTCCGAGGAAGGCGACGAGCTATACGCCGAGGAGCAGATCACGCTGGAAGAAGCCATCCACGCCTACACCTGGGCTGGTGCCTATGCCTCGTTCGAAGAATCGATCAAGGGAACCCTGGACCCGGGCAAGGTTGGTGATGTAGTCGTGCTGGAAACCGATCTGCGAGGGGTTGAACCGGCAGAGATGGGCACGGTAAATGTCGATCTCACCGCGATGAACGGCGAGATCGTCTACCAGCGAGCCTAGCCCTGTCGGCAAGGCCAGCACAGCGCAGCAGATGCCGAATTCTTCCCGGAAATCGGTGAAGAATCGCTTTTGCGTGCCTGCAGATTACCGAACTTCACTCCCTCGACAAGAGTTGTTGGTGCGGCCAGCACAAGGCACCGTTCCGCTCCAACCAAACTATCTCATTGTCCCCAATTGCTTCCGCGGCTATAATAGCCCTTACAAACCGCCGACCATATTGGAGCCGCAAGGCATGCATTATGCGCATGTTTTGTGTCCGTTTAGCATCTTATTTGATAGATCGGGAGTATTGCTTTCGCGGAGTTCTTTGATTTGCACGGAAGTCGAGAGCTGTGGTCCGGGTCTGCAAGATGGGGAGGACTCGCGAAAACGGCCTGGCATTCCAGTAAAGAATTTCAGGTTCCATGATCCTGGAGGATCGGGCAGCACTGCGGGGAGGAGAAGGGGGTAACTTGCATAGTTCAACGGTGATACGCATGCGGCGTTCTTGCTGGAACTTCAGGTCGCACAGGTCCATCGACTGGACGGCCAGCCGATGACTGCTTACATTGCACGACGCCTCGTTCAAGCAATTCCAGTCCTGATCGGAATCTCAATCGTTGTCTTCGGAATGACTCGGCTCATACCGGGTGACGCTGTCGACATGATGATCGGCATCGAGGGTCAGGTCAGCGATGAGCAACGCCAGGAGATGCGGGCCCTCTTCGGGTTCGATCAACCGCTTCACATTCAGTACCTGAACTGGGCGCAGGGCGTTGTCACTGGAAACATGGGCATCTCGATGCGGACCAGTCAGCCGGTCGATTATGAGATCGCCAACCGGCTTCCTGTCACGTTGCAGTTGACGTTCCTGTCAATGTTCTTTGCTGTCCTGATCGCAATTCCGCTAGGAATCATCGCCGCCATCAAGTCGGGAAGCAGGACCGAAGCAGGCGTGCAATCAGTGAGCCTGCTTGCGCTCGCCACTCCAAACTTCTTTCTGGGCACGCTTCTGATTCTCTTCACCTCCCGCACATTCGGATGGTTTCCATCAGCAAGCTACGTTTCGTTCACTGATGATCCGTGGCGAAACATGCAGATCTTCATCCTCCCTTCGATTGCTCTTGGTGCGGCGATCTCCGCCATCATCACGCGCATGACCAGATCATCGATGCTCGAAATTCTGGGACGAGAATACGTGACAACCGCCCGGGCAAAAGGTCTGTCTGAGCGCGTCGTCATTTCCCGTCACGCATTGAAAAACGCACTTATCCCTGTGATCACTGTTGTTGGAGTTCAGACGGGTCAGCTCCTTGGAGGAGTGATCATCATCGAAGAGGTATTCAACCTGCCGGGCATCGGACGCCTTGCCGTCCAGTCCATTGAACGGCGGGATTACCCAGTTATTCAGGGGGTTGTTCTGTTCGTCGCTGTCGCCTTCGTCTTGATCAACCTGCTCGTCGACGTGCTCTACGCCTATCTCGACCCGCGGATTCGCTACAACTGATCCGACCGAGTCGATTAAGGAGCAAGAATGGCTGAGAAGAGTCAGGGACAGCAACAGGCTAGCACGAAATCAGGCGTCTCGAGCAACCAACTCACCGAAGATACTCCGCAGCGGGATACGCGGTCCTTTCGCAGCCGGGCTTGGCGTCGCCTGAAAGCGAGCCTGAGCGCCAAGATCGGGGTGACGCTGGTCTCGATCATGATCCTTATGGCGATAACCGCGCCAATCGTTTCGCCACATGATCCGTTATTGTTTCATGGCCAGTATCAACTGATGGAGCCGAACTCGTATTTTCCATTCGGAACGGATCAGTACGGCCGGGACGTTCTCAGCCGCGTCATCTACGGCTCACAGATTTCTATTCAGGTTGGACTGATTTCCGTCGCCATCGCGCTCACCATCGGCGGCACTCTGGGTCTCTTTGCCGGCTACTTCGGGGGCTGGATCGACAGTGTGATAAGCCGGATCTTCGACGTCATCTTCGCATTCCCGGTGATCCTTCTTGCCATCGTCGTTCTTGCGGTCCTCGGGCCATCGCTGACAAACGTGATGATCGCGATCGGGATTGTCTTCATACCTCAGTTCGGGCGTATCGTTCGCGGGCCAGTCTTATCGGCCAAGAACAACGAATATGTCGAAGCGAGTCGAGTGATGGGAGCACACTGGCCCCGGGTCATGTTTATCCACGTGCTACCAAATGTCGCCGCGCCATTGATCGTGCAGTCGACAATCGCCATCTCGCTGGCAATTCTCTCTGAGGCAGCACTTTCGTTTCTGGGGCTCGGTGCGCAACCACCTCAGCCAGCGTGGGGCAGCATGCTCAGCAGTGGCCGTCAGTTCATCGAGGTAGCGAGCTGGTTGTCGATCTTCCCGGGCCTTGCGATTGTGCTCGCCGTCCTCGGCTTCAACCTTCTTGGGGACTATCTGCGGGATGTTCTTGATCCACGGATCGGCTAGCGATCTCGTGCAAGAACTCAGGAAAGGACGGTCTTATTGGAACCAACTCGTTGTCGACGAGTTCACGGCCAGCTTCCGTGGGCGACACCGAGTAATTTCCGTATCTGAACTACGTGAGGGAGACGATGTATGACGTTCGACGACCTCGACACCAGACTGAGCAAGACGCTTTCGGTTGGACGATTTGGAAAGACGACCAGGCGCGGATTTCTGAAGCTCGTTGGAGCGGGAACCGGAACCGTAGCGTTCTCGGGATTGCTCGCCGCGTGCGGTGATGAACCTGATGTCGATGATGATGACGACGAGGAGGAACCTGCGGCCCCTGCTGATGATTCCGACGACGTAGCAGACGAGCCAGTCGACGACGCAGATGATGCTGCTGACCATGAGGATGATGACGAGGTCGCAGATGGAGAGCCACAGTATGGTGGAACCATCCGGGTCGGTTTCGACACATCACCTGAAGGTTTCGATCCGCACGCTGCGACGAACTTCGCCTCGCTGAACATCTTCGAGCATGTCTATGACACCATGTTCGAGTTCGACGGGGATCTGGAGCTCGTCAACTCACTTTGCGAGTCCTTTGAGGTCGTCGACGAGGTGACCTATCAGTTCGAGATCCGCGAGGATGTCCTGTTCCACGATGGCAAGGAACTCACCGCCGAGGATGTCAAATACTCTTTCGAGCGGATGATCGATCCTGACAATGCGTTCCCACGCGTTGAATGGTTCGGCCGCCTGGAATCGATTGAAATCGATGGCGATTACACGTGTACCTTTGTGCTCGAAGAGCCGTTCGCTCCGTTCATCAACTTCATGGGAATTCAGAACTCAGCGATCGTTGACCAGAACATGGTCGAAGAGCATGGTGACCTGATGTCAGTCGAATCGGCGAACGGCACTGGACCGTTCCGACTCGTTTCCTACCAGGCGGACCAGGAAGCCAGGCTGGAAGCTTTCGAGGATCACTGGCGAGAAGGACTCCCGTACCTCGATGAGATCCAGTGGATGATCCAGAGTGATGAGTCCTCGCGGGTGGCGGCAATCCGTGCAGACGAAGCCGACATCGTGCGCGTTTTCGACGTGCAGAATGCTCAGGTGCTAGAGGAAGAGTTCACGGTTCATCAGGAATCGATTACCTCACGAGCGCTCAGCATCCTCAACTGTCGCCGTGAGCCGCTCGATGATCCGCGCGTCCGACAGGCGATCGCCTACGCCATTGATCGGCAGGGCTTCATCGATGCAGCGATGTTCGGCGAAGCGGAACCGGTCGGCTTCCTGCCTCTGGCTGACCCATATGCAGTGTCAGTCGACGAGTTTGATACCTATACCCAGGATATCGACCGAGCGATGGAACTGCTCGAAGAAGCCGGATACGAGGACGGCTTCGACCTGCATCTCGTTGCCTCACCGCAGTACGCTATGGACGTCTCCAACGCTGAAGTGCTCCAGAGCCAGCTTCAGCAGATCAACGTCAATGTGGAGATCGAACAGCTCGAATGGGGAACCCTTCTCAATGCGATGCGGGAGGACCGCGACTGGGATATTCTGAACATCATTCTGACCTTCCAGGGAGACCCGGACGGGTACACCTACCAGTACTTCCACTCGGACTCCGGAGAAAACCATCCCGGAATCAGTGAGCCCGAACTCGATGAGCTTCTGGAGCAGGGCCGACAAACCGTCGATGAAGATGAACGCATGGAGATCTACGAGGAAATCCAGAAGCGGCTTTCAGATGAATGGGTGCCGAAGCTTCCGTTGTTCTCCTACTACCAGAACTTCCCGGCACAGGATCGCGTGCATGGCTGGTGGATGGTTCCAACGATCAGCTACCGCTCACTCCGCGATGTCTGGCTGGAAGACTAGTCTCGTTGAACTTAGCGCGACATCGAGTAGATTTGACGGACCGGACTCCATGACTGGGGTCCGGTCAATCTACGTCGGACGCAAAAATACGGAGATCGCCGTAGCCTGATTTCACAATGAAAGCTGGGACACATGGGCGCAACGCTGATACTGACCAATGGACACGTTCACACGCTTGATCAGCACCGACCGTCGGCAACTGGGATCGCGATGTTCGGCGATCGGATTCTGGCGATCGGAGACGATGAGACCGTTCGACAGTTTGCCGGACCCGAGACTCGCGTCGTCGATCTCGATGGCAAGACCGTACTTCCTGGACTGAACGACAACCACTGTCATCCGTTGAACTATGGCTTTGCGCTCGGCTGGATCGACGCGTCGCCGGCCGCCACCCCGACGCTCGCAGGTCTGAAACAGAAGTTCGCAGAGGCCACGAAGACCGTCAAACAAGGGGAGTGGATTCGAGCTCGCGGCTATGACGACACCCGACTCGATGTTCACCGTCACCCGACTCGGGCCGATCTCGATGATGTGACGGGAGACATCCCGGCGATGCTGACCCGCACCTGCGGCCACATGTCAGTGGTCAACAGTGCCGCCCTTCGGCTCGCCGGGATCGATTCCTCCACAAGTGACCCTGTGGGTGGTCGAGTCGTCCGGGACGAATCCGGCGAACCGACTGGACTACTGCAGGAAACGGCCCAGAATCTGGTCCGGGCGCATATCCCGGAGACCACACTGGAGGACACGAAGAACGCGCTGATACGCGCGGGTAACAAGTTCCTCGAGATGGGCATCACCAGTGTTGGAGAGGCGGCCATTCGTTCCTCTCAGGAGATGCGCGCCTATCAGGAGCTGAACGTCGCCGGAGAGCTCCCGGTTCGTACCTACCTGATGATGATCATCGACAACACGCTGAACGCCATGGAGGAACTGGGCGTTCACACGGGAATGGGCGACGATTGGCTCAAGATCGGTCCGGCGAAGCTGCTCCAGGACGGAAGCGGCGGCGGAAGAACCGCCGCGATGACAGTCCCCTATCCCGATGAGCCGGACAACTTCGGTATTCAGGTCTATTCGCAGGAGTATCTCGACGAGTCGTTTACGCGAGCGGCGGCAGCCGGATTTCAGGGGTGC
>SLFF01000323.1 GCA_007124395.1 Thermomicrobiaceae bacterium
ATACGATCCTCTCCGGCGGCAAGGGCATCGGTCTGGGCAGTGGTGGTGGAATGGGTCGTAGTTCCCGCCTCTATCGGTCGCTGGTTTCATCCGGTCTGTGCAGCGGTGCGGGCTCCGGATTCTCACTTTCGATCGACCCGAATCTCTTCTCGGTGAGTGCCACGCTTCTGCCCGAGACTGATGGTGACGAAGTGGAGTCCGTGATCTTCGATCAGGTCCGCCATTTGCGGGAGGATCTGGTGCCACAGATCGAGCTCGATCGGGCGATCAAGCAGATTCGTGCACAGTTCGCCTACGCGACCGAGAGTGTGACGCACCAGGGGTACTGGCTCGGATCGATGGCGACAGTGGCCCCGGATCTCGACCCGGATGACTTCCTGGAGCAGGTGGCGACTGTGGCCGCGGAAGATGTTCAACGCGTGGCCAACACCTATCTTCAGGAAGGCCGGTACACGCTCGGCTGGTTGATTCCGGAAGACCATGCCGGCGATACCGCCAGCGAAGGGCAGCCGGAGGTTGCGGCGATGATGAACCAGCCGGCGTTCTATACCGATGGACACCCTGAGGAAGCGGTGGCTGGTGCCCCGCGGACGAAACTCGACATCGCTGAGCGATCACTCTCCAATGGGACGCGCATGGTATCGAAC
Organism: Thermomicrobiaceae bacterium; assembly: GCA_007124395.1. Classification (GTDB taxonomy): domain Bacteria; phylum Chloroflexota; class Chloroflexia; order Thermomicrobiales; family Thermomicrobiaceae; genus SLMJ01. The sequence continues at coordinate 648 of SLFF01000323.1, forward strand.
TATGACCCGACCAGTGAGGCCGCGGTGGTCGAACTCCGAATTCCGGCCGGTTCGGCACTTGATGGTGAAACGCCCGGTCTTGCTCGCCTGACCGGAAGCATGCTGACTCGCGGAGCGTCGTCATTTACGTTCGAGCAATTCAACGAAGAGCTCGACTCGCTCGGTGCAGCGATCGGCGTCTCGACATCGCGTGAGTATGTCGACGTCTCGATCCAGTGTCTTCGCGAGGATGCCGGTCGGCTGATTCAGCTGATGGCTGATGTGGTGATGACACCGACGTTCCCCGAGGATGAACTTGAACGTGTTCGTGCGCAGACGATGAACGCGTTGCGTCGAACGCTCGATGACACCCGCTCCGAGGCGTCGCACAAGCTGCGGACGATGCTCTATCCGACCGATCATCCCCTCTACCATCGGGCGATCGGTACCGAGGAAACTCTGGCGGCGATCACTCGTGAGCAGCTGATCGACTACCATCGCCGTGCCTTCACCGCCAACGGGGCGATCTTTGGAGTTGCTGGTGGTCTGGAGACCGACACGGCTGCCGAACTGATCGAGGATGCCTTCCGGGACTGGAATCCAGTCGATGAGCCAGCGCGAATGACAATCGATCCCGTCGATGCGCCGGCTGAACGACAAAGAGCCACCGGCTCGATCGCGGGCAAGAGCCAGTCGGACATCGCGATCGGATTGCCTGTCATCGAGCGGTCTCATCCCGACTACGAAGCCCTCCGCATGGGCAATCTGATTCTCGGACGACTCGGGCTCATGGGCCGGCTTGGCGCTAACGTTCGGGATACGCTCGGTCTCGCCTACTACGCCTTCAGCAACCTGTCGGCCGGTTCGACCTATGGTCGCTGGACGTCGCAAGCCGGGGTGAACCCGGAGAACGTCGATACGGCGGTCGATGCGATCCTGCATGAGGTACTGCGACTTCGCGAGGAACTGGTCGATCCAGAAGAGATCGCCGACGCAAAGAGCTTCATGGTCAGCAGTCTGCCGATCGGTCTGGAGAGCAGCGGGGCGATTGTCGCTACGATGCTCCAGATCGCGTTTTACGAACTTGGTCTTGATTATGTCGAGCGATTGCCTGAGCGTGTCAATGCGGTCACCGCGGAAGCGATCCGTGAAGCGGCCCAGCGGCACCTCGATCCGGATCGGATGGCAATAGCTGTTGTCGGTCCGTAGTCAGAGAAAGCCGGACAGGACAGGCAAAACCGCTGTGGCATAATCCGGCGTGAGCCGCTCCAGTAGGCGGTCAACCACCCACATTCCTGCCTCCAGAGAGGAGCTACCGACTGATGAGCGATGGCGCAACATATACGGTTTTCTGGCTGTTCAAGGCCCAGCCAAGCTGGCGACGCAAGATCGAGAGCTGGATCAGTGATTCTCACGAGGCGCTCGACGAGTTTGCCAGTGTCCTCGGCAAGTTCGGCGATCGCGTTACCCTTCGGGGCGCTTACTCCACCGCGGGCTACCGTCACGATGTGGACATGATCCTCTGGCTGGTCAGCAAGGATCCGGACGCCCTGCAGGATCTCGCCGTGGACCTTCGCCGGACCCGCCTCGGCCAGAGCATGGATATGCGCTTCAACTACATGGGCACGGCCGGGATGTCTCAGTACGACAAGACCCACGGTCCTGCCTTCATGAAGGGCGAGACGCCGAAGAAATTCCTCAGCGTCTATCCGTTCAGCAAGACACCGGACTGGTTCCTGCTCCCGTTCGAAGAACGCCGTGACATGATGAAGTTCCACGGTGAACTGGGCAACGAGTTCCCCACCATCCTGACCAATACCGTCAACTCGTTCGGTATTCAGGATCAGGAGTTCGTGGTGGCGCTGGAGGATGATGATCCGGCTGTACTGGTGAAGATGGTCCAGCGACTCCGCGAAGCCGAGGTCCGGAAGTACACCTTGGTGGACACGCCGATCTTCCTGGGTCGTCGCAAGGACCTGATCGATGTGCTGAAGGATCTGGCCTGATCCCATGAAGCGAATCGTCAGCGCGGTGTTTCACCTCCTCGTGATCGCCGCGCTGACGAACGCCCTCACACTCCTGCTTCGCAATCTCCGGATTCTCCGACGACTCGAAGATGAACCCCCACCGGCCGATGAGTGCAGTTCTCCGAAGATCAGTGTGCTGATTCCCGCCCGGAATGAAGAGTCCGACCTCCCCCGGTGCCTGTCATCGCTGCAGCAACAGGTCTATCCATCGTTCACGGTGACGGTGCTGGACGACGGCTCCACCGATCGGACCAGTTCGATCGCCAGGACCTTCAGCGACGCTGACGATCGCTTTTCCGTGATGTCCGGCCAACCGCTCCCCGAGGACTGGGCCGGTAAACCGTGGGCCTGCCAGCAACTGGCTGGGCAAGCAGATGGCGATCTGCTGCTGTTCGTCGATGCCGACACCTGGTTCACGCCGGACGTGCTTTCGCGTACCGCTGGGTTGATGTCCCGGAAGCAGCCCGGTCTCTTCAGCGTCATGCCGAAGCAGGTTGCGGAATCGTTCGGCGAACGACTGGTGCTCCCCGGCCTCTACATGCTCTTCCTGTGCGGTAGTCGATTGTGGAACCTCGAGGATCCGGATCATCAGGAGATGGCGGCAGCCAACGGCCAGTTCATCTGCATGCCTCGACACGACTATGAGGCGATCGGCGGTCATCGCTCGGTCCGTCGTCAGGTTGTCGAAGATATCGCGCTGGCACGGGTGGTGAAGTCCGCCGGATACACTCTGGTGGCCCGGACGGCGATTGACTCGGTCTCCTGCCGGATGTATGAATCGTCGCGGGAAGTCTTCGACGGGTTCTCCAAGAATGCCTATGCGTCGATGGATGAGCGGCCGGCGACAGCCGTCTCGGCGATCGCGGTGATGATCGCAACCCATATCGTGCCGCCGGTGTTGCTTGGCAGGAACCTGCTCAGTCGCAATCGATCAGCGCGGTCTATCGCGTTGCCGGCGATCGAAATCGGACTCGGCGTCACCCTGCGATGGCTGGTCTCACAACGAACCGGATTCCTCCAGCGAGATTCCGCGCTGGCGCATCTCAATGCAGTCGCCTTCGTGGTGATCACGGTTCGCTCGATGTGGTGGCGCTACGCCGGTGGCGGATACCGCTGGAAAGGTCGCCAGTACTCCACAGCGGGCAGTCGCGACTCGTCCGACAGGTAGCGCCCGATCAGCATTCCGATCGCCGCCCCCGCCAGACTGCACCCCAGATTCACCACATCATTGGAAACGCCGGGTACTCCACCAACGATCCGGGTGGCTGTTCCACACGTGTGTTCGAGCCGTTCGGTGTACATCCGACACTGCGGGCACCAGCGCCGTTCCTGAACGGTTGCCCCCAGAATCGAATCGACAAGCGATCCCAGACCACCAGCAACGGCCCCGGTTGCCAGCAGCGTTGATGGTTTCGCGGTAAATCGAGGTTCGAATGATCTGCCTGCGGCGGCGATCGCTCCGACGAATGCTCCACCTGCTATTGATCCCAGCGTTCCGCGCAGGCTGATCCCCCCGGAAATGCCTGGCTCGAGCTGCTTCCCAGTCAGGACGTGCCGCGGCGGAACTTGCGATGTCTTGCCGATCTCGGTCGCCCAGGTATCACCATTCACGGCGGCCAGCGCCGCAAGATACCCGAGATCCATGGCGGAGGACTTCGGAGCGATTACCAGCACGGTGGCGACTCCACCGTTGGCGAGAACTTGCCACAGATCTCGACGCCCGCCCTTGGCAGCGATAGCATCGAAGCGATCGCTATCATGGGGCCGAACGAGCTTCGGAAGCACCGTCGATCCAGCGAAGAACCCGACCAGCATTGCTGCATGTGTGTAGCTGCCGGCGGACGTAGTAAACGTCCCGGTGAGTATCGCTCCGAGTGCCCCCGACTCACTCAACGAACCTCGTCGCCACGCCAGGTAGCCGATTGCGCTACTCAACCCAAGCCCGACCAGGGCTCGATTCCGAAGTCCATGCGTGGCGAGACCACTTCCGTTATGGTGATCGAGAGATTGTAAACATCTTAGGGATATGTCGCTTTGCACGCTACCGATCCGGGCCAAACAGTTTCATCAACCCTTCTGGCTGGATCTCGAAGACGTAGGGACCGACTTCCACGATCGCCGGAGCGCTGCTTTCACCGATCCGCACCGTCACCTTGTGTCCATCGATCTCGTAGCGTTTCGTTGAGTTGGGGGCAAACGGGTGCCGCGGGTTCATATATACCTGTCTCGCCCCACCTGCCTGCTCGACAGCTTCCTCAGCGATCGCCAGTGCCTGCGCATCAGTCAACGTCATAAGCCAGCTCTTTCATTCAATCGGGACGACCGATAAACGCCATCCACCGTACCTAGCGAATTCACTCCAGATTATCAGCGATATTGGTGGCAAAAGGACAGGTCGCTCGGGTAGACTTCTCCCGAGCCCGTAGCTCAGTTGGCAGAGCAACTGACTTTTAATCAGTGGGTCCTGGGTTCGAGTCCCAGCGGGCTCATTTCCACGAAAACTGCAACCCCCGGCAGAATACTCTGCCGGGGGTTCTTCTTGTCCAGATTCCGAAGCCTCAGCTCCTGTTGAACAGTCGGCCCAGTCGGGATTTCGGGCGTGGGAGTGATTCGTCGCTGCCGACGATCGGGTAGTACTGCTGGTAGACCCGGTGGGCGGTGGTGGATTCGGCGCGGACTCCGTTCAAAACAACGCCCAGGATCGGGGCTCCGGTCTGGGTCAGGGAGTCCATACTCTGGACGAGTTCGGACTTGCGAAGTTTGCCCGCCAGCGTCACGAAAATGATGCCTCCAGAAAGGCTGGAGAGTAATAAGGAATCGCTAATAGCTACTGGTGGGCTATCGAAAACAACGATATCTGCTTCTTCTTCCAAGAGCGTAACGATCGCTTGCATTCTCAGGGAACCGATAAGGTCGGCCGGGTTTGGCGGAAGCGGCCCGGTGGCGAGGACCAGGAGATTATTGATGGCGGTTCTCTGGAGCATATCGTCGAGTGCTACCGTTGGTTGCAGAAGCAGGTTGCCCAGCCCGCGATCGTTCCGAACGCGGTTAAACAATGTATGCACGCGCGGGCGTCGCATATCGGCATCCACCAGGATAACTCTCTGGCCACCTTGCGCCAGGACGATGGCGAGATTTGCAGCGACAGTCGTTTTGCCCTCGCCGGGAGCCGCACTGGTGACGACGATCGATTTGACACTGCGATCAATCATTGCGAATTGCAGATTGGTCCGCAACCCGCGGAAGATTTCCCCGCTGATGGACTTGCCCGAGTGCATGTAATCGATTTGCTCCGGCAGCTCTCCCCGGGGTATCACACCGATCACTGGTCGATCGGTGAGTTCGCGGACGCCTTCTTCAGTTTTTACATTGTCATCGAGTATTGTGATCCCGACAATAAGTCCGCCCCCGAGAAGCAGTCCAAGAACGGTGGCCAGCGCGGTATTCAGCATAATCCTGGGACTGACAGGACCGCTGGATGATACGGCAGGCTCCACCACAAAGATCTGAGATCCGGCGCCCGGCTCTATAAGACCCAACGTATCCTGGATTGTCTGGAGGCTTTCTCTGGACTGCTCCAACTGACTGAGCAGTGCCTGCCATTGAGCGAGTTCGGCGGTCTGATCCAGCGCTCCGCTTCCGTCCAGTGCCTCAAGCTGGTCTATTCGCTCCTGCGTCACCGCGATCTGCTCGTCGACGTCGGTCAACGTTTCTGCGACGCCTTGCTCACCAACAGCGCTAACTTCTGCCTGGACCTCGCGGATATACGTCGAAAACTGGACGGTGATCTCATTAGCGATAAGTGCTGCGGTATCAGGATCCTCATGCTGGACCGCTACCGAGACAAGTTGGGTGTCACGCTCGTGTGAAACGGATACATTCTCGCGCAGTTCCCCAAGGCTGATATCCAGGCCGAGGCTCTCGATTGTGGGAGCGAGGACGGAGCGGGTATTCACCAGCTGATTGAAGGTCTGAGTGCGACGTTCGGCCGCCTGAATACTTTGAAGGTCGGTTCCAGCTCCGCCACCAAAATTGTGTTCCAGCAACATCGTAGCTTCAGCCTCGTAGATCGGCGTCATCGAGGAACTGACGAAGTACGCAGTTCCGGCAGCGATGATCGGACAGAGGAAAAGGATCCACCACCATTGACGCAGAGCTTTGAGAATTTCGGGGAAAGTCATCGAGAATGCACCGGTTCCAAGAGCGAGAAAGATAGCGTTATTAATTTTACATCAGCAGACGATGACTCTGCGATGGAGAACCATAGTGCTTTGGTCCGGGTCGCAATGATCAGGACAGGCCGTAGATCTCAACGCGACTCAATTGCGCAACCCTCCAGTACTCGAGTACCGGACTGACTAGCCAACATGTTCGCCAGACTATGATCCTGCGGGTCATGTAGCAGCAGTCTGCAGGCTTTACACTAACGACAGCTGATAAGGGCAAACCCGTCGCGAGGCGGGGACGCAAAGCCATGGATCTCCACACGGGAGACCGCCAGGCCGCCAGTTTCGGGTAGGTCACCCAACAACTGTTGCGTTTCACTCTATGTGGTTTGCCGCTTCGCGGGCATAGCCCATAAGAAAGAGTGGAGCGGACAAATGTTCAAGTTCACGCGGTTTCGATTCGGGTTGCTTGTTGGGCTGGCAGCACTGCTGGTATTCCCACTGGCCAACTCCCTCGCCTCTTCCCCGACGGGATACGAAGTTGATCCCGAGTTCCAGAGTTACTACGCACAATCTGGAGGACTCCCAGTCTTCGGATACGCAGTCTCGGATCCAGGCACAGAAAATGATCGCCTGGTTCAGTACTTCGAGCGACAGCGCCTGGAGCTTCATCCAGAACTCGCCGGCACACCATACGAAGTTCTGCTCGGCCACCTGGGACTCGAAGAAGCCGAGCGCCGAGGACTTCTCGGTTCAGAAGCCTTCCAACCACGAGCAAGTGGCAACGGGAACGGTGTCTTCTTTCCGGAAACCGGTCACAACCTAAGCGGATTGTTCAAGGATTACTGGGAGACTCACGGGTTGAACTTCGGAGATTCCGGGGTTTCCTTCCGCGAATCCCTCGCACTGTTCGGATACCCGATATCGGAAGAATTCACCG
>SLFF01000084.1 GCA_007124395.1 Thermomicrobiaceae bacterium
CGGCTGTCTCAGGGCAACCAGGTCAGGTTTGCGGTGCACAAGCTCGACATTTCCGAGCCTGGCCAGCCGCGACTGCTGGAATCCAGCCAGGCGATCGCCGGCCCGCCTCGCTATCAGAACGTAATTGCTCGGGACGGGAACATCTGGATTCTCCTCAACTCCACCGTTTATCGATTCCAGTCTGCTCAATCCTCTACCTCTCCGTAACTCTTTCTCCATAGACGGTTTACAAACTTCAGCAGATCGCAGCAGATGCTTGTCGTCCTGATCACTGGACAACTTGACTGCAGCGCCTGTATTCCGCTGGACGGGCGAAAAGTCATGGATAAGGAGGGCGCGGTAGTTATCAGGTGGCTGAACCGGCATCGCGGTGCCGAAAGTCCGTCCCGGGCGATCCGGGCTCGCAGGCGTCGTTTTCTCAGTTGAAGGGAACCATGATGAGCATACGTGCTCAAAGATCAGTATCAGTGATGATGGCTCTGCTATTTGCGATTATGAGTTTTGCCTCGGTCGGGGCGTACCACGAGGATGAAGAAGTCCAGCACGAGTTCGCTGACTCTCGTTTCGAGAACCGGTGGGCACGCACCGATATGCCGGTGCTCGATGGAAAAGTATCCCGAACCTGGATCTGGGGACCATCCCCCTTTACCGAGGGTCGAATGGAGCCGTATCTGCAGTCTCCAGGTGGTGAACGACTGGTTCAGTACTTCGACAAGTCTCGAATGGAGCTGAACAACCCGGAGAGCGACGATACCAGCATCTGGACTGTCACCCAGGGTCTGCTGGCGCTCGACATGCTCCTTGGGCAGGTCCAGGTCGGCGATGCGTCCTTTGTGAACCATAGCGAAGGCGCGTCGATGAAGAACGTGGCTGGTGATCCGGGCCCGAACAACGGCCCGACCTACGCCACAATGGCCGGACTGATGGGTGCTGATGCGCGCGCTGAGGGCGCCTACATCGTCGACTGGCTCGCGGCCGATGGCACGATTACCACCGACAACGAGCTGGCAAACTACGATGTGACCGCCTATTACAACGTGCAGGTGGACTGGATCGATCACACAGTCGCGTCACCGTTCTGGGCGTTCATGAACTCTGAAGGAATGGTCTGGGACGGTGACTATTCGGAAGACAAGCTCTTCCAGGATCCGTTCTACGCAGTTGGCTATCCAGTGACCGAAGCCTATTGGACCAACGTCAAGGTTGCCGGTGTGGATAACGACGTTCTAGTGCAGTGCTTCGAGCGACGCTGCCTCACCTACACCCCGGGTAACCCTGAGGGCTGGATGGTTGAAGCCGGCAACGTTGGCCAGCACTACTACCGATGGCTCGAGACCCACGTAGGATCGGTCGTTCCGGTCGAACTTCTCGCCGAGGGACTGGTTCACCCGCGTCATGCGCTTTATACCGGTGACGGGGTGTATGTCGCTGAGGCCGGTGACGGTGGCGATGTCTGCGTGATGATTGAAGACGAGTACGACGGCGAAATCGAAGAGTTCGAAGTTTGTGTGGGCCTTTCCGGCGGAATCACCCTGATCGACGATGACGGCGCAACCCGAGTCGTCGAAGGCCTTCCGTCGCTCTGGGGTGGTGAAGACGGAGTCGGCGCCCACGACGTTGCGTTCGATGATGAAGGCAACATGTACGTCGTGATGGGCTTCGGTGGCCCGCCGGAAGCACGCGATCTGTTCGAAGATTTCGGTGAGTACTTCGCCACCGTGGTCCGCATCGAAGAAGACGGGACACCGACGATCATCGCTGACCTGGGTGAGTACGAAGCGACTGAAAACCCGGATGGCGACATGCTCGACACCAACCCGTATGCGATCGACTTCGATGGTGAGTCGCTAGTGGTTATCGATGCTGGTGGAAACACTCTCCTGCGGGTGGACCCGGACGATGGTTCGATTGAGCTCATCGCCGTGTTCCCACAGGGTGAGGCGCTGGCGCCTCCGTTCATCGGCTTGCCTGATGGCGCAACGATCCCGATGGACTCAGTTCCGACTGATGTCGTGGTTGGTCCTGACGGCAACTACTACGTTGGTGAGCTGACTGGGTTCCCGTTCCCGGTTGGTGGAGCAAATGTCTACCAGGTGACACCAGACGGTGAAATCTCAGTCTACGAGGACGGATTCACCAATATCGGCGCAATCGCCTTCGATAGTCAGGACCGACTCGTGGTCCTCGAGATGGTTGCCGGCGGCCTGCTCGGTATCGATTTCGAGGCCGTTGAGGAGGGCGATCTGTCGACCGCAGCCGGACAGGTAGTCCGGGTAGAGGCCGATGGCTCTCGCACTATCCTCGAAGTTCCTGGCCTGATCTTCGGGACCGGGCTGGCACTCGGCCAGGTCGATGAGATGTATCTCGTGCACCTCTCGATCACTCCGATGGCTCAGGTTGTCCAGTTCTACTAGGCAACTGACGGGTTCGCGATAAGCGCACCTGGAACAGGAAGGGGCGCCTCCGGAGCAATCCGGGGGCGTTCTCTGTTTCCGGAAAACGTTCGTGCTGGACACGCGACATTATCTCTGCTAATTTCCCTGTACTCACGCGATAGGTGGTGGGGGCCATAAGCCGGTCCGTCGAGACAGGAAATCCCGCTTATGAGATACGGATTTGCGATCGATCATCGCAAGTGCATCGGATGTCACGCCTGCACGACTGCGTGCAAATCCGAGAACGAGGTGCCGCTTGGCGTCTTCCGGACATGGGTCAAGTACATCGAGAAGGGCGAGTTTCCGAACTCGCGACGGTTCTTCTCCGTGCTTCGGTGTAACCACTGTGAAGATGCACCCTGTGTAAACATCTGCCCGACCAATGCACTGTTCAAGCGCGACGACGGAATCGTTGATTTCGACCCCGATCTCTGTATCGGGTGCAAGTCGTGCATGCAGGCGTGTCCATATGATGCGCTCTACATCGATCCGCATCAGAACACCGCTGCCAAGTGCAATTTCTGCGCGCATCGTGTCGATCAGGGCCTGCTACCCGCCTGTGTGGTGGTCTGCCCGGAGAAGGCGATTATCGCTGGAGATATCGATGATCCGCTCAGCGAGATCAATCACATCATCTCCCGTGAACAGATCAGCGTCCGGAAACCCGAGGAAGGCACCAAGCCGAAGGTCTTCTATATCGGGGCTGACGAAGCGAGCCTGACGCCGGAAGCGCTGACCAGACGACAGGCTTACCTGTGGGGCGAAGTCCGTGAAGATGGACGTCCCCAGCAAGCGGTCACCGCCGATGAGCAGTTCACTGGACCGACTAACGCCGAGACCGTCTACGACGTCCACCACGAGAAACCGTGGGGCTGGAAAGTTGCCAGCTACCTGTGGACCAAGTCGATCGGCGCGGGAGCGGTGCTCATCGCGGCAATTCTGTTGCTGATGGGCTGGTCTCCAGCCAGCGATACCTTCAACTACGCGGCACCGATGATCGGCATGACCTTCATCGTAATCACAACGCTGCTCCTGATCACCGATCTCAAGCGCCCGGAACGGTTCTGGTATCTGTTGGTCACCCCGAATCCCGGCTCCTGGCTGGTGATCGGCGGCTGGATTCTGACTGCCTTCGGGGTGGTCGCATTTCTCTGGCTGGCGGCGGCGATCTTCGGACTTGGTGGCCTGCAGGATGTCCTGATGATCGTGTCGATCTTCGCAGCGATCGCGGCCGCAGGCTACACGGCGTTCCTCTTCGGGCAGGCCAAGGGCCGTAACTACTGGCAGAGCCCAACAGTGCTGCCACATCTGGTTGCACAGGCGGTTACAGCCGGTGCCGCTGCGCTGATCATTACCGGATCGATCATGGATCTGGCCTCGTCTGATCTCCGGATTCTGGTCTGGATTCTGGCAGCCGGAGTCGTGACGTCCGTTGCACTGATTGCAACTGAGTTCACGATGCCGCATGTCAACGCCCACGTTCGCAAAACCGTCCACCTTATCACTGACGGACCGTACTCGGCATTGCTCTACGGCGTTGTCGGGCTGGTTGGAACGGTTGCGCCACTCGGCTTCGTGCTGCTGGCATTGGTCACCGATCAGCTGGTTCTGTTCGGCTGGCTGGCCTCGTTGACGGCGCTGGCCGGTCTGTTGGCCTACGAGCGCATCTGGGTCAGTGCCGGGCAAGACGTTCCGTTGAGCTAACGACGTACATTCGACAGGGGCGGGTCTGGTATCCGCCCGGGACGATGTTTCCGATTCACCGGTGTAGAGGACTCTCACTATGACTATCACCGACCCAAAAAAGACAGCCTCTGATGCGAAGCAGGCGGAGCGACGTCCCCCTCGGGAGGTTCAGGAGCCGTTTACCCCCGATCGAACCAGTGGGCTGTCATCGTTTCCGCCGGCTGATCGGTGGGACGACTGGACCGAGTACGATCCCACCTCGTGGCCCCGGAAGGTAGAGCGCAACTACACCCTGGTGCCGACGGTCTGCTTCAACTGTGAATCGGCGTGCGGTCTGTTGGCTTACGTTGATAAGAAGACGATGCAGGTCCAGAAGCTCGAGGGCAACCCGTTTCACCCCGGATCGCGGGGCCGTAACTGCGCCAAAGGCCCAGCCACCAAGAATCAGATGGAAGACCCGGAGCGAGTGCTCTATCCGATGAAGCGTGTCGGCCCGCGTGGCTCTGGCGAGTGGGAGCGCACCTCCTGGGATGAGGTGCTCGATACCTTCGCCGAGAAGATCCGCAACGCAATCAAAGAAGAGCGCCACAACGAGGTGATGTACCACGTCGGTCGTCCCGGTGAGGACGGATTCATGGAGCGGGTGCTTCAGTCGTGGGGTGTTGATGGGCATAACTCGCACACCAACATCTGCTCGTCTGGCGGTCGAACCGGTTATGCGTTCTGGATGGGGATCGATCGACCATCGCCGGACTACACCAACGCCCGGTTCATTCTGCTGATCAGCGCACATCTGGAGAGCGGGCACTATTTCAACCCGCACGCCCAGCGGATCATCGAGGCCCAGCAGAAGGGGGCCAAGATCGCGGTGATCGATCCGCGTCTGTCCAACACCGCTTCGATGGCCGATCACTGGCTTCCGGCCTGGCCCGGTTCCGAAGCCGCGGTGCTGCTAGCGATGGCCAACGTGCTCATTCAGGAGGATCTTTTCGACCGGGAGTTCGTCCGGCGCTGGACCAACTGGGACGAGTTCATGCAGGTTGTCCACCCGGGTGAACCGGCGACGTTCGAGCGGTTTCTGGAGATTCTCGGGGAGATCTATGCCGAGTACACCCCGGAGTACGCCGAGCAGGAGAGCGGTCTGCCCGCCGCGCAGATCGTGGAGATCGCTCGACAGGTTGGGGCCGCCGGATCGGCGCTTTCGACCCATAACTGGCGAGCCGCCGCAGCCGGTCACCTTGGTGGCTGGACCGTTCCGCGGGCGCTCTTCTTCCTCAACGTATTGACCGGTTCGATCGGCACCGAGGGCGGCACCGCACCGAACGTCTGGGACAAGTTCGTCCCCAAGCCGTTCAAGGAGCCAGCCAAGCAGAACGTCTGGAACGAGCTGACCTGGCCGCTGGAGTATCCGCTGACCCACCACGAGATGTCGTTCCTGTTGCCGTATTTCCTCAAAGAGGGGCGTGGCAAGGTCGCAGCCTACTTCACCCGCGTCTACAACCCGGTCTGGACGAACCCGGACGGCTTCGCCTGGATGGATGTGCTGAAGGATGAGTCGAAGATCGAGCTCCATGCGGCGATGAGTCCAACCTGGAGTGAGACGGCCTTCTTTGCCGATTATGTGCTGCCGATGGGGCTCGGGGCCGAACGTCACGACACCCACTCCTACGAGACGCATGCCGCCAAGTGGATCGGCTTCCGGCAACCGGTGGTCCGGGTGGCGATGGAGCGCATGGGCAACCGGGTCGAGTACACCCACGAAGCGAACCCCGGCGAGGTCTGGGAAGAGAACGAGTTCTGGATCGAGCTCTCCTGGCGGATCGATCCCGATGGATCGCTCGGCATCAAGGAGCTGTACGAATCACCCTACCGTCCCGGCGAGAAGGTGACGGTCGATGAGTATTACCAGTGGATGTTCGAGAACTCGATTCCTGGCCTTCCGGAAGATGCCGCCGCCGAAGGGCTAACGCCGCTGGAGTACATGCGGAAGTACGGCGCCTACGAGATCACCAAGCAACCGTTCAAGCAGTACGATGATCCGGTTTCCGAGGGTGACCTCGATGGCAGCCGGGTGGAATCGAACAATGTGCTGATGAGCCCATCGCCGAAGCCAGCCAGTCCGGAAATCACCCCGATGCCCGGTAATCCCCCCGGACCAGACGGCCGTGCAGTCGGCGTGGTGGTCGATGGTGAAGCCCGGAAAGGGTTCCCGACGCCATCCGGCAAGCTGGAGTTCTTCTCTAGAACGCTGCACGACTGGGGCTGGCCGGAGCTGGCGATCCCGAGCTACATGCACTCGCACGTGGCGCTGGCGAACCTCGATCGTAGCCAGGGTGAGATGACGCTTCTGCCGAACTACCGGATTCCGACGCTGATTCACACGCGCTCCAACAATTCGAAGTGGCTCAACGAGATCAGTCACTCGAACCCTCTCTGGCTCCATCCATCCGATGCGAAGCGGATCGGCGTGCAGACGGGTGATCTGGTGCGAGTCGAGACCGAGATCGGTTATTTCGTCGATCGGGCATGGGTCACCGAAGGGTTGCGACCTGGAGTGGCAGCCTGCTCGCATCATCTCGGACGATGGCGCCTAGTCGAGAACTCCAACGAGCGCTGGTCTTCGGCGATGGTGGAGATCGAGAACCCCAGTGATGGCCTCTATCGGATGCGTCAACTGGAAGGAGTCGGGCCGTTCGAGAGCACGGACCCGGACTCCAGCAAGATCTGGTGGTCCGATGCAGGCGTGCATCAGAATCTGACGTTCCCGGTGCAACCAGACCCGATCAGTGGATCTCACGCCTGGCATCAGAAAGTCACTGTGGTCAAAGGCGGGGCCGAGGATCGATACGGGGACATCGTTGTCGATACCAACAAGTCACAGGAGGCGTACCAGCGCTGGCTGGGGCTGACGCGACCGGCACCGGGACCGAACAACCTGCGTCGGCCGCTGTGGCTGCTCCGGCCGTACAAGCCGCTGCCGACCGCGTTCGATGCGAACGGGCCAACAGGACGGTAGGGGCCCATCGTGGCCCTCACCCCCGGCCCCTCTCCCAATGCTGGGAGAGGGGACAAGATACGCGCCATGTCTACCGTGCGTTGCGCGACAGTTGAGGTATCGCTCCCTACTCGGTAACCACTGCCACGACGAAGCCGTCATACCCCTTGATTCCGACGGTCTGCAGTGCGGTGGCATCGAGTTTTGGCTCGTTCTCCAGCAGATCGAATAGCGCCCGGGCGCCCTGGACATTCGGGTCATCGGTGTTGGTTTCGGCCAGTGTGCCGCCACGGACCACGTTGTCGACGATGATGATCGATCCCGGACGGGTCATTTTCAGTGCCCAGGTGACGTAGGCCGGGTTGTTCTGCTTGTCGGCGTCGATGAAGACGAAATCGAACGGCGCGCGCTTGTCGTTGAGCAGATCGGGTAGCGTATCAAGCGCAGCTCCGTGAATGATCTCCACGCGATCCGCCAGTCCGGCGTGTTCGATATTCTGCTGGGCCACATCGGCGTGCTTCTTATCGTATTCCAGCGAGACCATCTGCCCGCCGTCCGGCAATGCCCAGGTCAGCCAGATCGTGCTGTACCCGCCGAGCGTTCCGATCTCCAGAATCGATTTCGCTCCC
>SLFF01000273.1 GCA_007124395.1 Thermomicrobiaceae bacterium
GGCGGTTCTGGCAACTGCCGAGACGGCGTTGCTTGCCCGTCTGATGCGTAGCTCGACTATCGAAGTATTGACCGAAGACTATGTGCGCACGGCGCGAGCCAAAGGACTACCGAACTACACGGTGATTATTCGCCACGCAGTCCGCAACGCCATGCTGCCGATCACCTCGATCATCGGTTACCGCATCGCGTTCATGCTCAGCGGCACGATCATTGTGGAGCAGATCTTCGCCATTCCCGGGCTGGGACGCCTGTTCATCAGTGCGGTCTACCGATCTGACTATCAGGTCGTCCAGGCTATGGTGCTCCTGTTCGCCGTTGTGATCGTGCTCGTCAATATCCTGACGGATATCCTCTATGCCTATATTGATCCGCGCATCCGGCTAGGGTAGGGGACGATGCTCATTAGCGGAAGTAGTTCAACACCATGAGTTCTTCTGAACAGGATCAGACTTCACAGCGACGCGCCACGAGTGCGGGAGATGATAACGCGCTGCAGAAACTGGCGGGCCAGGAGCGTGAGCATCGCTCAGAGTTTCGACGTGCCTGGAACCGGTTCAAGCGCTATAGACCGGCCTTCGTCGGGCTCTTTTTCATCGGCATACTGTGTATTATCGCGCTCTTCCCAGGGTTTCTCGCGCCTTATTCGGCAACCGAGTTCCCCACAACGCGAGGGGCGCCACTGTCGTGGGATCACCCGCTGGGTGCCGATGAGATCGGCCGCGATATTCTGAGCCGGATGATCTACGGCACCCGGGTGGCGCTGATCGTTGCCTTGACGGCCACCTTCATCTCGGTTGGCGTTGGCGTCATCGTCGGATCGGCTGCCGGCTACTTCGGCGGCTGGGTCGATTCGATCCTCTCCCGGTTGATCGATGCCGTGATGGCGATCCCGCTGCTCGTGCTGATTATCGCCTTCGTGGCGGTGTTGGGAGCGGGGCTGTTTACCACTGTCCTTGCGATCGGCATGGCGATCTGGGCGCAGTATGCCCGTGTCATGCGTGCCGATATCATGAGTCTTCGTGAGCGTGATTACGTGCTGGCGGCCCGAACCATCGGAGCCAGCACCACACGGATCATTGCCCGGCACATGATCCCGAACGCGCTCGCCCCGATTATCGTGATCGCCACGCTCTCGGTTGGTAGCGTGATCATTCTCGAAGCGGCGCTTTCGTTCCTCGGACTCGGGGTGCAACCTCCGAATCCATCCTGGGGCGGAATGCTCTCGGAAGGGCGCCAGCATATGCGTACCTACGCGCATATCAGCATCATCCCGGGAATCGCTATCACGCTAACCGTGCTCGCCTTCAACCTGGTTGGTGATGCCTTGCGGGACGCGCTCGATCCCCATCAGCGAGAGTAATACCGCAGCACACACTGACAAGAATCGACAGCTCGAAGAGCCACTCTTATTTCGGAGTGGCTTTTCCTCTGTCGCCCACCGGCATGAATTCGCGGTCTTGATCACCCACGCATCACCCATTCAACGCTGAATTCAATGTGCTACATCTCTCGTTGCGCAAACGCGCATAAACCAGCAACGCGACAGCATGCATCGGCGGGTTATCCAGAACCGAACATATGCTTTCGGCATCGTACACTCCGCACAGCAGCCAGGAATTTCACAGAAAATTGAAACAGTTGCAGACTGCGTGCTAGACTAACCGCATCGACATTGCTGGGGAAACGAGCAGATCAGTTCCATACAAACACCCGCGAATCGCAGGTGGCTTTGACCCGTTTGATGAGTTCGGGCAGGAACTGGCATTCTTCTCGTTCGCCACAACAGGAGGAGGAAATCCTATGGCAGACCCTCGAGATCTCGAGAAGATTCTAACGGCGTTGCCGATGAGCCGCCGTTTGCTGCTCAAGCGAGCAGCGCTTCTCGGTGCAACCGTACCGGTTGTCGGCACATTGCTGGCTGCCTGTGAGGATGACGATACGGACGATGACGTTGTTGATGATATCGACGACGATGAACCCGCTGTCGACACTGACGACGACGTCGACGACGATGAGCCGGTTGACGACACTGATGATGACGAACCGGCTGACGATGCCGATGATGTCGCCGATGACGACCGCTACGGCGGGGAAATCGTCATTCTCGGCCATCACGAAATCGAGAGCCTCAGCCCGGACGATCGTGGACCAACCGTTCACTGGGCCATGATCACTAACATCCATGACGGCCTCGTTGCTATCGATTGGCACTACGAGATCGAGCATGAACTGGCTCACGATTACGAAGTAACCGACGACGGGATGGAATACACCTTCCACCTCGAAGAAGGCGTCATGTTCCACGACGGTGAAGAATTCACCGCTGAAGACTGCGTCTACAACTTCGAATTCCACATGGACGAAGACAACGCAACGGTGCTTGGTGGCGACTACACAGCCATCGATTCCGTTGAAGCTGTCGATGACTACACCTTCGTTGTCAACATGGCCGAGACGGACGCATCATTCCTGCGCCGTGCCGCAAAGAATGAGATCGTCGCAGCTCACCACCATGAGGAAATCGGCGAAGACAACTACAAGAGCGATCCAATCGGCACCGGCCCGTTCTATGTTGAAGATTACAGCCCGGCCGAATTCTGCCGGCTGGCTGCATTCGAAGATCACTGGCGCGGACGCCCGTATGCAGACTACCTGACCGAGGAGATCATCCCGGAAGGCTCCGTCCGAACGCTGCAGCTGCAGACCGGCGAAGCCCACAGCATCGTCTGGCCACCGGTTATCGACGACGATCTGGAGCTTGAAGAAGATCCAGATTTCGATTCCTACGTGGTCCCGACCCTGTCCCTCAACCACTTCCCGCTGAACAACCAGCACGAGGTGTTGAGCGACGTTGCTGTTCGACAGGCAATGCTCTACGCAACCGACCGCGATCAGGTTATCGACGACGTGTTCCTCGGCGCCGCCACCAAGGCGACCGCCAACCTGGCACCGACGCTCGAGCCGTTCTACAACCCGGATGTCAAGGAGTACCCATACGATCCCGAGATGGCCGAAGAGGTCCTCGAGGAAGCTGGCTGGGAACTCAACGGCAACGGAATCCGTGAGCGTGACGGCGTGGAATGCCACTTCGTCTGCACCGCGATTACCGGTGACGAAGCCCGCCTGCCAGAAGCCGAAGTCGTCCAGCAGTACCTGGCCGCAGTTGGCATCGACATGGAGATCCAGGAAGCGCCGCTGGCAACCATTCAGGAAGGCCAGCGAGAAGGCACTATCGATGCCTCGCTCTACAACTGGACCTATGGCGGTACCG
Organism: Thermomicrobiaceae bacterium; assembly: GCA_007124395.1. Lineage (GTDB taxonomy): Bacteria > Chloroflexota > Chloroflexia > Thermomicrobiales > Thermomicrobiaceae > SLMJ01. The sequence continues at coordinate 3,274 of SLFF01000273.1, forward strand.
ATGGAGAGCCAGATGGCACAGCCACGCTGCACTCCACCGCCCGCAACAACTGGAACCTCTGGGAGAACGATCGCGTCGACGAGCTTCTCAATCTCGGCCTTCTCGAGGTCGATGAAGACGAGCGCGTGCCGATCTACCACGAGATCCAGGAGCTCGTTGCCGAAGAAGCACCGATGCTCTTCATGATGTACTGGGACTGGTTCCAGCACTGGAGCGTCAACGTTCAGGGCCGCCCTGACACGGATGACCTCCTGTCGACCGGTTCGACACTCATCCGCTACATCCGCGACTTCTACCTCGTCGAGGACTAGTCCTGACGACGTACGCAGTTCACTGACTTGGGAGCCGGGTGGCGCATTGTTCATACAATTGCCCCACCCGGCAACTTCCGGAAGTAGCTGTAGCCAAGTCACCACAGATGAGACTCTCAGTCTGACGGTTATCCAAAAACGCAGGAACGTATAACTGTAAGAAGTCCGGGCGAAATGCAAGAGACCGGAGAACCCGCCTGTAGCGGGGGACGTGAGAACAGGGACTCATAATGCTGACCTATATCATCCGGCGACTTCTCCAGGGCATGGTCGTTATTCTTCTGGTGACGGTATTCACCTTCGGGCTGATGCACCTGGCGCCAGGGGACCCGATCGACATCATGGTGGGTGAAGCTCGGGTAACCGATGAGCAGATCGAGCGCATCCGTGCTCAGTGGGGACTGGACAGACCGGTTCACGAACAGTACTTCGTCTGGCTTGGAAATGCCTTCCAGGGTGATTTCGGCCAGTCAGTGGTGCGCCGCGGAACCGATGTATCCGAGATGGTCACCGAAGCCGCCTGGGTAACGTTACAGCTCAATATCCTGGCGATGATCGTATCGATCGGCATCGCCTTGCCAGTCGGGATGATCGCGGCAATCCGTCGCTATTCAACCTTTGATTATGTCAGCATGCTCGGAGCGACACTCGGTGTTGCCCTGCCGAACTTCTGGGTCGGGCTGATGCTGATCTTCCTCTTCGCGGGCACGTTCGGGATATTGCCCAGTTCAGGCTTACGCACCTGGAGTGCTTTCATCCTGCCCGTTGCAGTTCTGGCGCTGGAGCAGACCGCGTTGCTCGCGCGTATGATGCGCAGTTCCACGATCGACGTGATGACTCAGGATTTCGTCAATGTTGCTCGGGCAAAAGGTCTCGCTGAGTTTCCGGTGATCTTCCGCCATATCGCCCGAAACGCGTTGCTGCCGGTGGTCACGATTATCGGCTACCGTCTGTCCTTCATCCTCAGTGGCACCATCGTTGTTGAGACCGTATTCAGTGTGCCGGGACTCGGACAGCTGTTCGTCACGTCAGTACAACGCCTCGATTACCAGGTGATGCAGGCGATCGTACTCCTGTTCGCAGTTGCGGTCGTAGTCGGCAACCTGCTGACAGATTTGACGTACGCCTACATCGATCCACGGATCCGGATTCAGTAACAGAGGGGGGACTCAGCTATGTCAGAGACATCGGAAGATCGGCCGGTGCAACGCTCCCAAACGGAATCTGGATCTTCGGAACTGGCCAGACTGCAGACCAATCAGCGGTCAGAGTTTCGTCGCGCCCTGAACCGGTTCATGCGATACCGGGCCGGGCTCGTCGGGCTCGGATTCATCGTGATCCTGACAATACTCGCAATCGTTCCGATGGTCTTTGCTCCGCATAATCCGACCGAGATTTTCCCTGGAATGCGCGGGGCGTCACCGTCGTCTGACTTCTGGCTCGGAAACGACCATGTGGGCAGAGATGTTCTCAGCCGGACGATCTGGGGAGCCCAGACGGCTCTCCTCGTCGGTGTGCTCGCCACCACAATTACGGCAGTCCTCGGGGTTGCCATTGGAGCCATTGCCGGCTATTTCGGTGGCTGGACAGACTCGATACTGTCACGCTTGATCGATACCGTCATGGCAGTGCCGCTTCTGGCGATCCTGCTGGTACTGGCTGCTGTCCTTGGGCCAAGCCTGAGGAACGTGATTCTCATCATCGGGGCGTTAGTCTGGACACAGTTTGCTCGCGTTGTGCGAGCAGACATGATGAGCCTGCGCGAACGTGATTACGTTTTGGCGGCCAGAGCCATCGGCGCAAAGGCACCCCGGCTGATCATGCGGCATATGCTGCCGAACATCCTTGGGCCAGTCATCGTGATGTTCACGCTTGGTATCGGGAGCATCATCATTCTCGAAGCCGCGCTATCGTTCCTTGGTCTCGGGGTCCAACCGCCGACACCATCCTGGGGACGATCCCTCTCGGACGCACGGCCGCACATCATGCGATTCCCGCACATGGCGATCGTGCCCGGCGTGATGATCACGCTGACCGTGCTGGCCTTCAACCTGATCGGTGATGGGCTACGAGACGCACTCGACCCACGCCAGCGCGAGTAGGACGAGTAGTTCGGAAACAGCTACCGTTTGCACAAGCGGAAAAGTCATGCGAAAACAGACGAGAGGGCCATCTGGTCCTCTCGTTCGCGTTTACTACGCCTCACAGCGAAAGGGGTCATCGCAATGCGTGTCGCAATCGGTGGCATCAGCCACGAGAGCAGTACCTTCTCCACCGTTCCAACCACTCTGCAACATTTCTACGAGCGCGGCTACCATGAGGGAGACGACCTCATGAGCGCCTTTACCGGCACAAAATCCGCCCTCGGCGGGTTCATCGATGCGGCGCAGGTCGCTGGCTATGACGTTGTCCCGACGATGATGGCCTCGGCCGTTCCAGCCGGGCCGGTCACCGCCGAAGCAACCGAAACGCTAACAAAGCGCCTGGCCGAGATGATTCAGCAGGTCAAAGACGCCGGACCGCTCGATGGCGTCCTGCTCTCCCTGCACGGGGCGATGGTCTCCGAGCTCGATGACGATGGCGAGAGCTACATCGTTCGGAAAGTTCGCGAGGTTGTCGGACCAGACCTGCCAGTAATCGTCGAGCTTGATCTGCATGGCAACATCACCCAGGAACTGGTCGATCTCGCCTCGGTCTGCGTTGCCTACGATGAGTATCCGCACACCGATCCCTACGAGCGTGGCTACGAAGCCGGGATTCACATGGCGGAGATCGTCCGTGGTGGCAAGAAGCCAACCCCGGTGATCGTCAAGGTTCCGCTCTTGACCGCTATCCAGCGCCAGCACACCCACGCCGAGCCGATGCTGACCTTCAAGCGACTGGCTCGCGAGATCGAGCACGAGCGCGGCATCATGAACGTCAGCTACCTGCCCGGCTTCCCGTTTGCCGATATCGCGCCAACCAATTTCAGTATCATCGTCACCGCTGATAACGACGAAGCACATGCCCGGGACGCCGCCAACCGGCTCGCCACGTACCTCTGGAGCATCAAGGATGAGTTCCGGGTGGAGCCGAAGCCGGTCGATCTGGCGGTCACCGACGCCATGAAGAGCAGCGTCAAGCCGATCGTGCTGGCCGACATCAGCGACAATCCGGGTGGCGGTGGACCGGCCGACGGCACCGTTCTGCTCGAAGCATTGCTCCGGCTCGGGGCCACCAACACCGCACTGGTGCCGATGGTCGATCCAGAATCGGTCAAGGCAGCCCAGGCCGCTGGCGAGGGCAATCCGGTCCAGTTCAAGCTCGGCGCGAAAGTCGACAACATGCACGGTGAGCCGCTAGATGTCTCCGGGACCGTGATCCGTCTCACCGACGGCAAATTCGTCCACACCGGCCCGATGAACACCGGCGTGCAGGTCGATCTCGGCGATACCGCAGTGGTGGAACTGGACGGCCAGGACGGCGGCAAGGTCAAGGTTGTGGTGACGTCACTGCGCTACCAGCCGACCGATCTGGAAGTGCTACGATCGCAGGGAATCGAGCCAACCGAGCAACAGATCCTGGTGGTGAAGTCTTCGGTTCACTTCCGGGCCGCATTCACGCCAATTGCCGCCGAGATCGTGGAAGTCAACACGCCCGGGCTGACGAACCCGGACCTGACGTTGCTCGAGTATCACAAGCTGGCGCGCCCGATCTACCCGTTCGATGCAGACATGACCTGGGAGCCGTAGGAGAACCATATTTGAACCGATGTAGGGGTCGTACGCCCCTATACATCGATCGTCGCGTGTTCGACAAGGCAATGAATTGCCGCCCGCTCATCTCCCCCCTCTCCCAGAATTGGCTGACAGGGGGAGGGAATGAACGTACATCATGAAGAATCATGATAGGTAACGATCAGATCTGGTGGTGTGTCGGGCCAGGGTTCAGGAACGAGCC
>SLFF01000446.1 GCA_007124395.1 Thermomicrobiaceae bacterium
ACACACGGAATACCTGCCCGGGCGGCAAACGCCGCAGCTGACGCTCCATGATTTCCGGAGGAAGCAACCACGATGCCGGGAGCGCTGGAATGGACCGCCGCACTGACCGTGCAGAGATTCAACCGGTCCTTATGGCTCCATGTCGGGTTCTGGCTTTCGTCCTTGATGTAGACCTCACCATCGAAGCCTGCCCAGTTTGCCAGGCCCGGAGTGGCAATCAGCGGGGTTCCGCCTTCGCCCATACTCAGGCCATCGAGCAACGGCGGAAGCAGGGGTGCCCATCGATCGAGGCCCGGGAGCGGTTCCTGCTGAAATACCGACCTATCGAGGCCAGAATAATCGTAGGCGATCTCCAGCGGGTACTGCAGTTCATCGGTGCTGGTCTCCGGACAGCCTTCAACAAGTGGCGGAAACAACGGAAACCGCAACTCCGGATTCCCCATAGACTGCTGAGCCACCGCCAGCGACACCTCGGACATACGATTTCCCTTCCGACACTAATCTGTAATGATGATCTGATCCATTTGCCTGTGCCCGGACAGAATACCGGATCCGGGCACAGGCGGGAATTACCCTTGCTCTCAATGGAACACCCCGCTCTGGTGTGGGACAGAGCGGGGTGCCAATGGTGGTGGGAATAGAGAATGTCGTCGTCAGCGGCCGTACCTGGCGCTACTCCTCAACATCGTCCTGATAGATCTCCTCGCCTCGCTGAAGTCGCATTGCCGTGCGAGCGGTCTGGAGCATCGCCCGTGGTGTCGGAGAGTGTGCCGCCAGATATCGGGAGACGCCGACCAGCACGCGTTGTGCAGCCTCGGGACGCTCCGCATGGAGCTCGTGGAACAGGGCAACGCCGGCTTCCAGCATCTGATAGGTATGGAACTCGGCATCTTCTCTCAGCAGCGTGTGTCCCAGCGTTGCGATCAGATTTGCCGGGTCATGTCCCAGCGATAGATAGCGGTGGACGGTCATCGCTGATTCGTTCACCTGCTGCTCGCGGTTCAGATGGTCTGTCAGTCGATCGAGCAACTCGGCGGCATCGGTCGGCTCATCATCCAGGTTTCGCCGCTCCGGCAATCGTGCCGATGGCATGTTCAGGAAGCGATCGAGATAGATCCGGGACGCACCGTGCAGGATTCCCCGCGCCAGCTCCGGAGATGGCGACCGCTTCAGCCCCTGGTGAAGTCCGTTGCAGTAGGTGAAAGTGTGCAACACGCTGATCCAGTCCGCGAACTCATTGCTGGTATGGAACTTTGCTACCCGGAGCGCCGCCGCGTAGCTGAGGGTCTGGCTGACCTGCGTCACCGATGCCCCATCCTCGAACGCACGCACAATCGACTGCATGATCGCGTCGGGGTCCTCCCCGAGCAGCGTCTCGGCCAGTTCATCGAACCGATCCCACGTTCCGGTTGGCTGTCGATCCATCAACGCCGGCAACTGGGCCGAAATCGGTTCCATCATCGAGATCAGATCGACCGGGTGTCGCCACGAGTTGATCTCTTCGCTCCGGCGAGCGTTCGTCAGGGTCGGCAACAACGATGGCAATACGGCCGCGCTCTGTTCCCAGCCGATACTGTCCAGCAGCTCACTCGATTTGTTGATGAAGTCGAGCGTATGACCGACATCGAGGTAGACATGGTCTGTGCCTGCGGCGAAGAGCATGTCGGCCAGCTCAGCGGGCGATGCCCCGGCCTCGATGGCGCTCAAAAGGGCGCGTTCGGCACCATCACGATCACGTACCTCCACGAACTGACGGAACCAGACCTTGATACGGTCCAGCGGAACATCGATCTGTGGTAACGGATCGAGCTGGAAGCGTGGCGGCTCACCAGCACACTCCATCGCAACGTTCACGGCCCCGTGATACAGGCCGAGCACCTGATCATCACGATGCAGTTGATCCAGCAGGCTGTTCATCGCCGCCAGAATCGTCATGCCCGATCGCCAGCCAGCATCCCGGTAGCGAGCGCCGAAATCGGCAACGACCTCCACGATCCGCTCGCGTGGCGCACCGGCTTCGAACAGGGCCAGAACCGACTTCACCATGACCAGGTTGATGTTCTGCTCCAGCCCGTCCTTCAGGCGCTGCTGCTGCCGGGCGATCACATCGACGGGCTTCGGCCTGGGATTGACGTAGACCACGTCATCATTGATGACCGTCTCGTAGGCGCGGACGTCATCGGCCCACGGGTCGAAGGTGCCGCCACTGGCCAGATCGAAGCGGGCATGGTGCCAGTGGCAGGTGAGAATGCCATCGCAGACACTTCCTTTGTGCAGCGGGAATCCCATATGCGGGCAGCGGTTATCTACTGCATAGAACGTCCCGTCTGCCGGGAACACCACAATCCCGTGTCTCCCACCAGAGACGACCCTTGGGCCAGTCAGCTCGTCGCGAGTACCAACCCGAACCAGCGCAGCAGTGTCTACAACCATCGCATTTTCCTCCCCGATCGGTGCTATTGCCATTCAACATGTTCACCTGAGAAGAGCCTAGCCTGAGTTCCGGGAAAGCGGCATCCGAAGAATGTCGTAGTTTGCCGGCTCGCCCGGAACTGCGACGTATCGCGCTCGATCTTAACGAGAAAACCCGGCGATGATGAGAATCGCCGGGTGAGAGGAGGAGGAGAATTGATGCTCGAACTGCCAGTCCTAGTTCTGGCTCTGCAGTTCTCGTGCTGAATGAACCGGTATACGCTTGACTCTTGCCTGCTCGGCCTTCGGTAGCGTCAGGGTCAGGATGCCGTGCTCGAAATCGGCCTCGGCGCCATCTGCATCGACCGGCGTCGGGAGCTGGATCGTCTCGGCCCACTCAGTAAACCCGATCTCTCGCTGATACCAGGTCATCTGTCGTGCCTGCTCTTCGGTTACCTGATATCCGAGCGTTCCTTTGATCGTCAGCGACATCTGCTCAAGAGAAATATCGAGATCTTCCGGCCGGGCACCAGGGATCAGTGCCTTGACGATGATCTCTTCGCCCGCATCGTAAACGTCCATTGCCGGGCGGAATCCGCGATTACGACTTACGCCCCGATTGTGGCCGATCCTGTTGGTCATCATGCGATCCATTTCATCGAACATACGGTCAACGTCTGCGAATGGCGTCCATCGTGTAACCATAGTAGCTCCCTCGATTCGTGTTGCATTCCGGATGTCAGCGGCATATCGTTTTCTAACCTGTGTATATACTACTCATTGAGTCGTATCGTGTCAAGAGATTGCAGCGAAGAATCTTCAGGTTGTTGCGCCACCCTTAAACGACGAGTAGCACGCAAATGCGTGCTACTCAGCCTGACTGCTTCGTTGTTCGAGCGGAGGCTAGCGGCCCACCCGGTAATTCGGCGCCTCTTTGGTGATCACCACATCGTGTGGATGATTCTCGCGGAGACCAGCCGAGGTCACCCGGATGAAGCGCGTTTTCTCCTTCATGTCGTTGATGGTCTCGGCACCACAGTAACCCATGGCCGAGCGCACCCCACCGACGAGCTGGTAGATGATCGTCGAGATCGGTCCCTTGTAGGCAACCCGTCCTTCGATTCCTTCCGGAACGAACTTCTGCAGGTCATCAATCTCGTCCTGGAAGTAGCGGTCTTTACTGAAGGAGCGGGTCTTGATCGCTCCCATGGAGCCCATGCCCCGATACTCCTTGAAGCGCTCGCCCTGATAGAGGATGACATCTCCCGGGCTTTCATCGACGCCAGCCAGCAACCCGCCGAGCATAACCGTGTCGGCGCCGGCAGCGATTGCCTTGGCGATATCCCCGGAGTACTGGATGCCACCGTCAGCGATCAACGGAATCCCATGTTTTCGGGTTACTGTCGCCACGTTCATCACGGCAGTAATCTGCGGTGCGCCGATCCCGGTGACGACCCGGGTCGTACAGATCGATCCCGGTCCAACGCCAACCTTCACTGCATCCGCGCCGGCCTGAATCAGTGACTCGGCAGCTTCTGCGGTGGCGATGTTTCCGGCCACGACATCAACCTCCCAGCGCGTCTTGATCGCCTGGACCATCTCGGCAACCGACCGGGCGTGGCCATGTGCCGTATCGACGACGATGACATCGACTCCGGCCTCGACCAGCGCTTCGGTGCGATCCAGCGCATCGGCGCCAACACCGACGGCGGCGGCAACGCGAAGCCGGCCCTGATCGTCCTTGGTTGCGTTCGGATACTGGATACGCTTCTGAATGTCCTTGACCGTAATAAGGCCCATGAGATAGCCGTTCTCATCGACAACGGGGAGTTTCTCCACCTTGTGCCGGTGCAGCATCTCACTAGCTTCATCCAGCGTGGTCCCGACCGGCACGGTGATCAGATTCTCACCGGTCATCAACGCGCTGATAGGCTTGGTGCCATCTTCACCGAAACGCAGGTCACGGTTGGTCAGAATACCGACCAGCTTGCCCACCTCATCGGTAATCGGCACGCCAGAGATATGGTAGTGAGACATCACCTCTTCGGCCTGAGCGACTTTGTCGTGCGGGCGCAGCGTCACCGGCTCTACGATCATGCCGGACTCACTGCGTTTGACTTTATCGACCTCGGAGATTTGCTCTTCAATCGAGAGGTTCCGGTGCAGGACGCCAATACCACCCTCGCGAGCCATAGCAATCGCCATGCGCGCTTCGGTCACGGTATCCATCGCCGCAGAAACGATCGGGATATTGATCTTGATGTTGCGGCTGAATGACGTCTCGGTCTGGGCATCACGTGGCAGGATGTCGGACTCCGCCGGAACGAGCAGCACGTCGTCGAACGTCAGCCCGACGCCGACGATCTTGCCGCCATACGTCTCGTCAGACGCTCCATTCGTTGCGTCGGTCATCCTGCTGAGTCTCTGATTCTCCACAACGGACACTGAGGCCACCCTTTCTAGCATATTGGGAACTGCTCACGGTAAAAGCGACGAACAACTCGGAGATGATCGACGGTGGCTCGCGAACCGGCCGTGTGGTCGGGTACGCAATGTCATCAGATGATCGCGCATCTCCTGAAGCGATCACCCACTTGAGTTGGCGGTCCATCCAGCACCACGCCAGCCCGTAGACCGCTGCGTGCTGCAGTGGACCAGATAGAGAGGCCTGCAGGGATCACCTCTGAGGAATCCCCATACATCGTCACGCTGTGGCCTCCGTCGCAACGTGGTCTGCCGGATCAGGCAGATCCAGACGCTGGCAGATTTCCTCTGCCACCCGCCGGTACGCCTGCGACGCAGCGGACGATCGGTCATACTCAAAGATCGGCTGCCCGAAACTGGGCGCCTCAGCGAGTCGAACGGCCCGTGGAATCACGGTCTCGAAAATCCGACTCGGGAAGAAACGACGCACATCGCTGACCACCTGGCCGGCCAGTCTGGTGCGGGCATCGAACATCGTCATCAACACCCCGAGAACATCCAGCCTCGGGTTGAGTCGTTGCTTGACCAGATCGATGGTATTGATCAACTGCATCAGACCTTCCAGCGCAAGATACTCGCACTGGATCGGGATAATCACTCCTCGGGCAACGCTCAGCGCATTCAAGGTCAGAAGTCCAAGCGAGGGCGGGCAGTCGATCACGATAACGGTGTACTCTGTCTGGCTCTGTTCGATTGCCTTGCTGAGCTGGAATTCTCGCCGATCAGTGCTAACAAGCTCGATCTCGGCTCCGGCGAGCACCGCGTTCGAAGGGAGCAGATCCAGCCTGGGGCGGATCTCCCGAACCAGACAATCGTCAAGTGATTCCTGCTGAATAAGTGCGTCGTAAGTGGTCAGCTCCAGTGAATTCTTGTCCACGCCGATGCTGCTTGTGGCGTTACCCTGGGGGTCGATATCGATCAGAAGGACCCGGTGACCCAGCTCAGCCAGATAGGCCGAGGTGTTAACCGCGGTGGTAGTCTTGCCAACGCCTCCCTTTTGGTTCGCCAGTGCCAGAATTCGGGTCACTCATTACTCCCGCCACCCGAGCAAGTTAATTGAATCATTTTAGCACTGGACAGAGGACCGTACAACGCATAGATGACGTATTGGCAGTTTGGCACGATAAATGCTTGATAGATCAATGATCGTCGTCCACCACGGCGTTCAGGAGTCTGAACACCAGGCTTCACCTGCCCAGCGAGAACAGGCAGCCGCCCGGCTGGCCCTGTTCTCGCAATTTAACGGCGCTTTATCCCTCGGAACTCGAAGCTGTTGCCGCAGAACCTGACTGATCATCCGGCGTCGCTCCAGCACTGGTTCGACCATAGAGCGTCTTGGCTGTTTCGTGATCGCCGTCTTCCGAACGGACCAGCGTCACCTGATGCGGGAACGGGATTGTGATGCCGTTTCGGTCCAGCGCCTGCTTGAGACGCTTCAGCAGCTCTCGCTGCACACCCCATTGCTCCATCGGCTTGGTCTTGACCCAGGCTCGGATCGTCACCTGATAGGCACCGAGAGCCGTGACGCCGAGGACCTCGGCTGGGGCGATGATGACATGGCCAATCTTCTCGTCGTTCTCGATGCCTTCCAGCTCGTCACCGATGACCTGTATCGCCTGATCGATATCATCGCCGTAAGAGACGTCGATATCCATGATTGCGCGTGCCCAGTCCTTGGTCAGGTTGGCAACCTTCAGTATCTCGCCATTCGGGATGGTCACGAACGTTCCGTCCAGCATTCGCATGGAAGTTCGTCGCAGGCTAAAATATTCGACAGTTCCAGTGGTTTCGTTGACGGCAATGACATCGCCAACCCCAAATTGATCTTCCAGTAGAATGAAAAAACCACTGATGAAATCACGTATGAGGCTCTGGGCACCGAAACCAATCGCCAGACCGGCCACACCCGCACTGGCAAGCAGTGGGCCGATATTCAACCCGACGTTGCTCAGTACCATCATCGTGCTAATCAGCACGATCACCATTCGACCCGCGTTCTCCAGAACGCTTGCTAACGTGTCCGCTTTGAGCTTGACCTCTCGTGCAGGACGATCATGGCGATCCAGGACTCGCTGCGAGGCACGATTGACCATCGACCGGAGAATCCGGAGGGCAACTAAAGTGAGCAGAATGATAACGGCGATTATGATGATCGAACCGAGTGCAGCCGAAACAAATCGAGCGAACCACGAAGCTGCTTCTACAATGGCTTCGCCGGGGTCCTCTGCGATTGTATCTACCGCATTGAGAAGTTCGAAAGTTGATGAAGGCTGCACGAGTACTCCCAGTGAGGTGAGGGTCCAACGAATATCAGCCGTCTAGCCTACCGGATCAGTCTGACTCATTACAATCAAGAGAACCCTAAAAAGTGAACACTGGCACTCTGAATGCGACTCCTCTTCGGGAGACGACCTGAGTTTGCATTTACGGCGATTGGAGACAGTCATGAATCAGTACATTGTCCTTACCAGAGTCTCACCAGAAGCACTGCAGACGCCGGAAGGATTGCTGGATCTGGAGAAGCACGTCAAGGATCGTGTCTCGAAAGAATGTCCAGACGTTCGCTGGAACAACAACTTCGCGGTTATGGG
>SLFF01000302.1 GCA_007124395.1 Thermomicrobiaceae bacterium
ATCCATTCTTCGCCACCGGACTGCCAATCACTGAACCTTACTGGACAACGGTGCGCGTTGGTGGAGAGCCGCGTGATGTGCTGATCCAGGCGTTCGAGCGCCGGGTCTTGACCTATACCCCTGGCAATCCGGACGGATGGCGCGTCGAGGCTGCCAACGTGGGACGGCACTATCACCAGTGGCGCTATACCGATCAGGGAGATCCGGCGCTGAGTTCCACTGACTTGACGGTTCGGCGAGATCTCTCCGGAAACCTCATTTTCATGGGAGAGGTTCGCAACGGAGCGCGTGCCCCGTTCGCCGAAGTCGAGATCGACCTGACGCTGTTCGATGGAGCCGGTGAGGAGATTGCCAGTTCCCGGACCTACCTCGATTCGGCGATGATCGAGGCCGGGGAAGCGTTGCCATTCCAGATCTGGACCGAGTATGACGGCGATTACGCCAGCTACGACGTCACACTTCGGAGTCGGCCATCGCATCGGTTCACCCGGCCGAACATCACCGTAGATGCCGTTCAGGCTGACTGGGAATCGACGAGTCGCTACGAAGTGAGCGGCGTGGCACGGAACACCAGTGGCCAGACAGTGGAGTACCTGCAGTACATCGTGGCGCTCTACGATGATGCCGGACGTGTGGTGGACTATCGCTGGAACCTGATGGATCCGATCAGTCTGGCGCCGGATGAGGAAGTGCACTTCGATACGTTCTTCTTCGATCCGGGCCGATTCAGCGATTATCGGATCTTCGTCCTCAACTAGCCTCGTGCAGATTACAGAGCGGCGATCCTGAAAGGGATCGCCGCTCCGTACTTCCGTGCCCGGTCTACTCCTCGTTCAATATTTGATCGATGCCGACCCACTCGATCGTCTCGGTGAGATCGGCGAGGGTGCCGTCATCGAGTGACGGGCCTGGATGACGCAGCGTGGCGTGATCGATCAGGCCACGACGTCGCAGAATCTCCTTGCGGATCGCTACGCCGAGTTTTGGTTGCCCCTCGAATACCAGAAGCGGCAAGACCCGATAGTAGAGCTTGGTAGCCCGCTGGCGATCCCCGGAGAGCCACGCCTGGCAGATCTTCACCAGGACTTCTGGATAGGCGAACCCGGTCATTGCTCCGGACGATCCACGGCGCAGTTCATCGAGCAGGTACATGCCACCCAGACCACCGACGATGCTGATGTTGCGTTCGGTCATTCTCAACGTCTGCGCCGTTCGCTGCGGGGTCGGGACGTCCTCCAGTTTGATCGTGGTAATCGCTGGGACCGCGTCGCAGAGTTCCACCATCTGGGCCGGGGACATCGTAACGCCGTTGACCACGGGGAAGTCCTGGAGAATGATCGGAATGTCTACCGCCTCAGCGATTCGGCGATAGTGTTCGGTCAGTCCAGGGCCCGGCTGCAGAAACGCCGGTGGTGCGATCATCAGTCCGGCCGCGCCCATCTGCTGAGCTTCCTGGGACGCCTCGATGGTCAGATCGGTCCCGTCATGTGAGGTTCCGGCGATGATCGGGAGATCTTTCCCGGCCAGGGTCTTCACCGTGGACATAACCATCCGGCGTTCTTCTGGATTGAGTTTTTGAGCTTCGCCGGCGACTCCGAGCACGGTGATGCCGGTGACACCTGCCTCGATGGTCGAGCGAGTCAATCGCTCCAGAGACGGGATGTCTATCGCGCCATCCGGCGTAAACGGTGTAGTCAGAATATTGTAAACCCCGCTCAACGGCTGCATGTTTTGCTCCTTTTTCTACCGACTGGGATTGACATCTCCGTTACCATAGCACGTCATAGCCGGAACGAGCCGATCAGTCAGCATGTGGTCGCCGCCCGGGATTCCGAATCCATGTGGGCACGTAGCTGTGATGGTCTGGATGCAGAGTTCCCTGGTGAATGCGTACAATCGATGGTTCATCGGTGTCCTGTGACTGAGAGACCAGAATCCGATGCGCGACTGGCCGTTTACTGGCATCATAGAAGCGCGACGATCATCAGACTGGCCGGGCATGCACAACGTCGAGAGGTGAAGCGAGTATGGCACGAAATCATCAGGAGAATCCCGAACGAGATGTCGGGGCTGATGCTGAACCAAGGTTCGAGGACGCCGAGCCGAACGAACTCGCCGAACTCGAAAAAGAAGCACTCTCTGAAAACATCAAAGAAGATATCGATACGCTGCTGGATCAGGATCCTACACTCGTCAGCGATCCGATTCGGTTGTACCTCCGCGAGATTGCCGAAACGCCACTGCTGACAGCGAGTGAGGAAGTCGAGCTGTCCAAGCGCATCGAGGACGGGGATATGGAGGCGTTGCAGCGGTTCGTCCGTGCGAACCTCCGGCTGGTTGTCAGTATCGCCAAGCGCTACGTTGGTCGTGGGCTTTCGATGCTCGATCTGATTCAGGAAGGCAACATCGGCCTGATGCGTGCCGTCGACAAGTTCGACTGGCGTCGTGGATTCCGGTTCAGCACCTATGCCACCTGGTGGATTCGTCAGGCGATTACCCGGTCGATCTCAGATCAGGGCCGGACGATACGCCTGCCAGTTCACATGGCAGACAGCATCACCCGATACCGTCGTGCTGTTGCTCAGCTCAATCAGGAGTTCGGTCGACCACCTCAACCAGAAGAGATCGCCGAGGTGATGAGCGTTGCCCCGGAGAAGGTCGAACAGATCATGCGGGCAGCCCATCGAACGATCTCGCTGGACAAGCCGGTCGGGGAAGAGGACGAGGCAAGCCTCGGTGACCTCATCGCCGACGTCGTTTCCAAGGCGCCCGAACAGGTCGCTGAGGAATCGATGCTGGAACAGGACGTTGCGCGAGTTCTGGAGACACTCAACCCTCGCGAACGACTGGTACTGCAGCTCCGGTTCGGACTGGGAAACGGCAACCCGCATACGCTGGCGGAGGTTGGTGAGTATCTCGATATCAGCCGTGAGCGTGTTCGCCAGATCGAAAACGAGGCACTTCGAAAGCTCCGGCGAGCCGGGGCAAATCAACTCCATGCCTACCACCTGGATGGGTAGGTATCGCCCGGCTCTCCCTCTCCTGTTGCTTCGTACAGCCCCTTCTACCTGAGAATCTGATCCAGTAGTGCCATGCGGACGTATACCCCGTTCTCTGCCTGCCGGAAATACGCTGCTCGCGGATCGTCATCGATCGCTGGATCGATCTCGTCAACCCTCGGTAGCGGATGCATGACGATCGCACTGGCCTCTAGTCTGTCCATCACTGACTGATCAATCACGTAGTACCCGCGGCTTTTTTCGTAGCTGGCCTCGTCAGCGAATCGTTCCCGTTGAATCCGTGTCTGGTAAACGACGTGTGCATCGGTCACATCGTCGAATGTAGATGCTTCCTGGTACGAGACACCCGCCTGATCGAGCGCCTGTTTGATGTCATCGCCGACCGGAACCGTGGGTGGCGCCAGGAACGTGATCCGGGTGCCTCGTGAGGCCCGGAGCAGCAGCGCCAGCGAACGCGGAGCCCGCCCGTATTTGAGGTCCCCGACGATCGCGATATGCAGATCATCGAACTGCCCCAGCTCGCGTTGAATCGTATAGACATCGAGGAGTGCCTGCGTCGGATGCTCACGCGCGCCATCGCCGGCATTGATCACGGGGATGCTGCTGGCTCTGGCCGCTCGCTCCGGCATGCCTGCCACGGGATGGCGCATCGCAACGATGTCGGCATAGCCCTGAAGCATTCGCGCGGTGTCTTCGATCGATTCACCTTTAGTGGCCGAAGAGGATTCGTTGGCGTTTTCCGTGGTTAGCACTGCACCACCCAGACGGGCCATGGCTGACTCGAAGCTCAGCCGGGTCCGGGTGCTGGGTTCGTAGAACACGGTGGCGAGGATGTGGTGGGGAAGTCGACTACGTTGCGATGAGCGAGGCAGGTTCCGCAGCCAGTCGGCGTGTGCGAACAGCTCCAGCAAATAGTTACGATCGAATTGCTCAACGCTCAGAATATGGTTCGGCACCGATTATCCCTTCCAGCAGCAACGTCGGCGTTCATCGCGCCAAGTATACGGGGAAGGCAGTCTCTGAATGCCCTGGCTGCTAGCGCATCGTACTCGGCAGGACGTTCAGCTCGGCGCGATACTTGGCGACAGTCCGCCGGGCGATACGAATACCCTGCTTGGCGAGCAGATCGCAGATCTTGCGGTCGGTCAGCGGATCTGTCTCGTTCTCGATCATCTCCCGGATGATGTCCTTCACACTAAGCGATGGCGTGAAGAAGTCACTGAATGCGATGACCTTGCGAGTCGGCAGCATCACGTACTTGTTGGCGGTGGCACGGCTCACGGTCGACTCATGAACCCCGACCTGCTGGGCCACGATCGCCCGGGTGAGGGGACGAAGCTCCCGGACACCGCCACGGAGAAAGTCTTCCTGCAGATCGACGATACAGCGGGAAATCCGGTACAGCGTATCTCTGCGCTGCTGAATGTTCGAGATGAAGAGCTTGGCGCGGTTGACGTGATCGCGAACGGGCTCCCGCTCGCCATCGTTGAAATCGCCCTTCGTCCGGCTCCGGCCGAGTTGGCGGGCAATCTGGTCGTACATCGAGTTCATCTTGAGGTGGTAGTCACGGGTCTCGACGACGTCGACGTGGAGCTCACCATCCTTGATGCTGACGATAACGTCCGGAGCAACGAACGGAGACTCCTGCGGTGTTTTCCAGGTTCGGGCCTGATCATTCTGCATCGGGAACGGGTTGAGGTGTTCGCGAATGAAATCCCGTGCATCTTCGACATCGTCGTGCGTGATCCCCAGTTCTTTGGCGATATAGCCGAACTTGTGAGCCCCGAACTCCTTGAGATAGTTCTGGATTATCGGCTTTACGTGGCCTGGTACGTCTACGCCAACGTCACCAAGATAGTCGAGCTGAATCAGCAGGCACTCCTGGAGATCCCGGGCACCAGCTCCGACCGGAGCAACAGCCTGAATGTTCTTGATCACCCGTTCGATCTCATCTACGGTCCGGTTGGTCTCGGCAGCGATTTCGTCGACGCTCTGGGAAACAAGACCGTGCTCATCAAGCGAGTTGATCACGTATTCGGCCAGAAACTGATCGCCATTGTGGGAGAGTGTGGCGACGTCGCTGAGAATCTGTTCCTGAACGCTCATGCCGTTGGCCACCAGCGTCATCGGATCGAACTCATCCGAGTCTTCACGACTGCGTGGCGCAGAGAGGGTGTACATCTGCTCTGGAAAGTCTTCCCAGGAGTCTTCCTTCGGTTTCTCGTCCTGAGACATCATGCAGTTGTGGCAGAAGTTACCCTCAAGGATGCCCCCGCAGCTGGAGCAGACGTGCTTCTCGTCCATTTCAAGGGCCGGATTGACTTCGAGTTCCTGCTGGATCACACCCTGAAGCTCCATTCGAGAGAGGCTCAGGATGTAATTGGCTTCGATCAAGCTAGGCGATATCCACACCCTCATTTCGGGCGAGATATCCATCGAGAAGTCCATACCGGCCATTCGTAAATCTCCCATTCCGAACCGATGTGCCGTGCGACTCTCGTGAATCGCATCAAGCGGTCAGGTGAAGTTGATCCCTGTACACATCGATGTGAGCATTATACGCGCTGTTTTCCCCTGTGGCAAGGTTCTTGCTGTGGTTTCTCGTATTCCCCGTCCCCATGCGGAAAATACAGTCTCGAACTCCTTACCCTCAACCGCCAATGCAGAAACCGTGCCATGTCTGTTCTGGACCGCAGGGGCCTTCGATTTTGGCCTATAGACTGTACGAACACCCTGTCAGGGAGTAGAATGGTTGACGGCAAGCGAGCCGTCGAGACGATCGCGAAGGACCGACTTTGGGGAAATCGCTCCGCCTGACACGCATTCGCAACATAGATGTCAAGGTGCATCCGACATTCCTGCTGGCGCTGCTCTGGGCTGTGTACTACTGGGGCTACGCTGCCGGACATGGTGCTCAGGGCGTGCTGTTCGGTGTGTTCGTCCTCATAGCGGCATTCGTAAGCGTTGTGGGACACGAACTGGCGCACGGATTCATTGCTATGCGCCTGGGGCTGAAAGTGCATGACATTACCCTGTTGCCGATCGGTGGTGTCGCCCGTATTGAGTACGTCTCTCTGACGCCTCGTCAGGAGATTGCGATCGCCCTTGCGGGGCCCTTCCTTAACCTGATCGTCGCCGGATTGCTGAGCCCGGTGCTGATTGGCGTGATGATCGTCAGAGACTTCCCCGATGCCGGAAGCGCATTCCTGGTGCTGCAGGAGACAGGGTTCAGTGCGCTGATCGCCTACCTGTGGCTGGTGAACGTCATGCTGGCGCTCTTCAACCTGCTGCCTGCCTTCCCTATGGATGGGGGGCGCGTCATGCGGGCGGCGTTCAGCATCCTGTGGGGTCGATTCCGGGCAACGCAGATCGCGGTCGGAATGGGACAGGCGCTCGCCTTGTCGCTGATCATTGGCGGATTCCTGCTTCGGGATGTCTCGCTTCCGCTAGTGGCGATTTTCGTGCTTGTGGCGGCGTATGTCGAGGCGCGGATGATCCACCTCGAGACGTCGATGCGCACATTGCCGGTCGGCCAGTTCGTCCTCTGGGACCTGGGTGGCGTGCAGCCAGATTCTCCACTGAACTATGCGCTGCGTGGTGGGGTCCGAGATGTCGCAGTGACGGTCAACGGCACTGTTGTCGGGATGCTCTGGCAGGAAGCGGTGCATCCGCTGCTCAATTCAGCCAGCAAACTCCGGGTACGGGATGTTATGGACAGCGACGTGCTGACCATGGATATCGATTCCTCGGTGTACGAAGTTCACCGGCAGATGCTGACTACAGGCCGCCCGGCCATTCCGATCACTGAAGGTGGGATCTATCGTGGGATCTTCACGTCAGATCGGCTGATCCACGTGCATCGCTATCTGCAGACTGGTAAATCACCGGGTGAGCGGTATCGGGCGTTTGTGGATGCGTTGGGGCTGGCTGGACGATAGTAATTGTCCGGCGAGGATGCGGCCCGGGGTGAATCGGGTTTAGCCCGCTGTCTGACCGTTCTGACGAGCCAGATCTGGCGAATCCCCAGAGATCACGGCTTCCTGCTGATCTACCCAGGCGCCAATGTTCCGGTACTTCTGATAGCGCAGCTCCAGCAGGTGTTCGATGCCCTGATTGCTGACGATCGCTTCGATCTCGGCGAGATGCCGCTCGATCGTCTCACCGGTGCGGAGTACCGCTTCGTCGCTGGCTTCATGTGCCGGGGACGGTTCCGGAATGATCTCGTCGATGATCTCGAACTCGTAGAGGTTCTGGGCGGTGAGCTTCAGCGCCTCGGCCGCTTCTGGCGCCGCGCTGGCGTCCTTCCAGAGGATCGCCGCGCACGCTTCAGGAGAAGCAACCGCGTACACCGCATTCTCAAGCATCAGCAGACGGTCGGTGACGCTGATCGCCAGCGCACCACCACTTCCGCCTTCTCCGATGACCACACCGACGG
>SLFF01000425.1 GCA_007124395.1 Thermomicrobiaceae bacterium
CATGCGTCAGTTGCCTACGCCCTGCTAAGCGCCGGGCTCTTGTTGCTGATCGTCGAGCTGTTCACACCTGGAAGACTCATTGCCGGCATTCCGGCCGTCGTCTGCCTTGCGCTGGCGTTCGTCGCACTGGGAAACCTCCCGGTCTCCTGGTTCGGGCTGGCCCTGATCTTTCTCGCGGCCATTCTGTTTATTGCAGAACTCCGGACACCGTGGATCGGGGTTGCGGGCGCTTTCGGCCTGGTCGCCTACGTCGCCGGATCACTCTCGCTCTATCGCCCATGGGGCGCTATGTCTGCCTTCGCCCCGGACGTCAGTGTGAATGTCTGGGTTATCGTTGGTACGATGGTAGGCTGGGTGATCGTGCTCCTGATAACGCTCCGGGCGGTCTTCCGAGTTCGGCAGAGCCAGCTAGAGGGGCAACCACCCGATCTTGCCGGTCAGACTGGCTTCGTGATCGAACCGCTCAACCCCCGTGGTGTCGTGAGAATCCACGAGCAGGAGTGGTCGGCGGTGTCGGCAGCTGGAAATATTGAAACCGGCACACAGGTGCTCGTTGAAGAGATGAACATGGGGATTCTGCACGTTTCTCCCAGTGATACTCGGGAATAGTGCTAAAGCCACCTAAATGAGGTGACAGAAGACGCCAGGCAAAGAGAAAGGACGCATTGAATGGCATCAACAAACTCATTCGATATCGTTTCTGATTTTGATCAGCAGGAACTCACGAACGCGGTCGATCAGACGGAACGCGAAGTTCGCACCCGCTACGATCTCAAGAGCACACCGACGGAGATCGAGCGCAACGACAATGAAATCGTCATCACCACGGACACTGATTTCACGCTCACTGCCGTCACCGACATTCTGGAGAGCCGGGTAATCCGGCGGGGACTCTCGCTGAAGGTTCTCGATTATCAGAAGCAGGAGACGGCCAGCGGCGGCAAAGTCCGGCAGGAGATCAAGCTAAAGCGCGGTATTCCAGAAGAGATCGCCAAGCAGATCAGCAAGCAGATCCGGTCTGATTTCAAGAAGGTAACCGCCCAGATTCAGGGCGATGAGGTCCGGGTGTCATCAAAGAACAAGGATGATCTTCAGGCGGTCATGCAGGCGATGAAGGAATCCGACTATCCGGTCGCGCTGCAGTTTACGAACTTCCGCTAGAGTCCGGGCGCGCAGTATTCGGGTAGTGTCCAATCGATGGATTCGATGATCGTGGCTCGTCCTCCTGGACGGGCCGCGCCTGTTCTTCGCCCTCGTGGCTGGCCCACCGATCACGTTCCTCGCTGGATGGCCCGAGAATCTTTCCATCAAGCGGAGAGCCAACCGGAAACACGCGGATCGACTGCTGTGGTGACGCCGTCCAGACACGCTGGAACATGACCCACTGATCGGGAGCAGAACGGAGCTGACGCTCGAACACCTCGACGAGCTGTGCAAGTCCCTTCCGGACGTCTTCTTCCGCGTTATCGGTCTTCTCCACGAAGAACGGTTCCTCGACGTGCATGTAGTATCCACCACGCTCCCGCCGGGCAAACGTCGGGATGATCGGGGCGCCAGAATCTCTGGCAATCCGGATCGGCCCGGGTGGCAGCGTGGTCTCGGTGCCGAAAAACGTGACCGGCTTCCCGTTCTGGAAAAAGTCGCGGTCGGCAACGATCCCGATCAGTTGCCCGCGCTTCAACGCGGTCAGAACACGCCGAACGCCACCTGGGGTGGCCGGCTCCATTCTGGCTCCACGAGATCCGCGCAAGTACGTCACTGCCGCATCGATGAATTCAGGCACCGTCCGAGCAGTCAGCAGGGTCAACTCATAGCCACGCAACCAGAGGATCTGCCCGACATAGTCGAACGCGCCGAAGTGAGCAGTCACCAGTACCCCGCCCTTGCCGCTGGCAACCACTCGCTCGAGGCCTTCGATCCCCTCGGGATTCGTACGCACGGAAGCGAGCAATTGCTCTGGCGAGAGGCGTGGAACGCGGGTGAGATCGGCGAAATTCCGAGCACTGGTGCGAAACACGTTCCGCGTCGCGCGTCGGAGTTCCCGGTCTGAGGCCTCTGGCCCAAGAACATGGGAGAGGTTCGAGCGAACGTTGTTGCGATACGTCGGGAACAGGAGATAGAACAGCAATCCCCCGATATCGGACAGGAGATAGAGGACACGACGATTGAGCAGCCAGAAAAGGCGGCTAACCGCTCGTGCCAGCCAGATCGCCAGTCGCAGCTTGAATGGATCTTTCGGAATCTGATTCTGTCCCGCCACCCAGCTCTCCCTGTTCGCGGCCATCAGGTAAATGACTCGATGCGCCACCCGTTTGACTGGGCGATTACGCGCAAACGATCAGACGGATTCACGCAGATTGACTCCTCGAACAATTGCAGGAGCGGCTCGTCGGTATGATCGTCGGCGTAGCAGTAGGACTTATCCAGATCGAGCTGCTGCTCCTGGGCCAGATCCAGCATCAATTCTGCCTTGGCCGCACCATAGGGGTGTGCCGCCGCAAGCTTGCCAGTCAGGCGCCGATTCGACAGCTCCATCTGACTCGAAATGACATGATCGACGCCCAGACGGTCTCCGAGCGGTTCCACCACATATGGAAGCGACCCCGAGAGCAACACGATACGGTGCCCCTGATCACGATGCCACAGGAGGTGATCGATACCTCGCTGGGACAGCGCTGGCAGAATCCGCTCGATCGCGCATCGTCTCCCGTGAAGGCGGAGTGCCGCATCATGCATTCCCGTGAGGTATGGGCGCTCAGCGCGAATCTGCTGGGCAATGCTTCCCTGGTTCGATCCCTGGATCGCCGCCCGGACGGTTTTCACTAGCGAACCAGCACCGAGCAAGCGCCTCTCCAGGAGATATCGCAGGAAGATGCGTTCGGCTGTCGTTTTCGGTAACAGTGTTCGATCGAGATCGAATACAGCAGCAATCATCGAGATGACGTGGACTCCTCTTTGAGATAACTCATTGAATCTAAGAGCACCGGAATACCCCGGATAACCGTGAGCGCAAGCGACGCATACACCATGAACCAGCCGAAGATCAGCATCGGCAATGAGTCGATGATCGTTGCGTACAGCGTACCTTCGGCATCCGGCAAACGTGCAGCAAACAGAGCCGTCAGAAAGACGAACGCGATACCTTTCGCCGCTCCGTAGAACGCGCGCATGAATCGAGACGCCGTCAGGAAGTGGGTGATCGGAGATCGGGCCATCGAGTTATCCCCGAACGCCGTCTTGCCCTTCGTATAGGCGACACCCCGCATCGTGTCGACGAAAAACCCTCGCGTCATCACCAGCAGTGGAGCCCAGACCCCAATCAACCCGAGATGGGCAAACACGATCCACAGGGCGTTTTCGACAACCCGGTCTCCGGCGATATCGAGTACCGCACCGAATTCACTGGTCGACCCCTGCCTCCGGGCAATAAATCCATCCAGCGCATCGCTGATGAAGACCACAAAGATCATAAACGCCATCACCGCCACCAGCGGAAATGATCGCGTATAGATCAGGGCAATCGTGAGAAAGAGGAGGCCAAGGCGACCGATCGTAATGAAATTGGCCATACGCCTCCCGCTCAGCCGTTTCGTCACGACGGTAGCCAGCGAAATCCAGCTACGCTCCCCTGCAATCGCCCCCGCAGCAATGCGATGCGAGGGCTGTGCGATTATAGCAGAGGGTCTCTAATCGACCGCCTGAGCGGACATATCGAGCGGCAAGAGATTGATCCACGTCTTGCCTTCGGCCAGCGGGATCTCTTCACCAGATGACTGGTCATAAAAGCGGAATGGCTCCGTCTGCTCATCGCGCCGCCACTCGACTTCGTAGCGTTCGCCATTGCGCAGAACCCAGGCATTCCCGCTGCCGTACAGATCGACGTCATTGGAGACCTCTCCGCGCGTGTTCGGAGCGATATCGCCAACGAAGAACGGCGCCCAGATCACTACCACGTTGCGGGGCGAGACGATCTCATCCGTCACCGCGTCACGAGCCTCGACTCCGCCAACGATTCGATCATACGAATCGGTCTCTTCGTTGAAGCGGAACTCCACTGAACCCGAGACGTAGGGAATATCAACTCCTGCACCCGCGACACCGCTGTCCGGAGTATCACCGAACGTGAAGGGAGTATTCTCGGCCAGCCGATTCCAACCCTGGTTGTCCGCAACTTCGCGAAGCGCCGGGATCGAGGTAAACAGATTGTGCGGGGCAGAACGGTTGTTGTCCCGCCAGGCTGCCGAGCTGGCGTTCCCTTCAAGAACCAGCAGCGGCAAGCCTCGCTGCCAGAGCCGATCCTGAACCCCGATCGACGCGCCGGAATAAGCCAGTGCGGCGTCGTGCATCGGAACGACATCAACATCCATCAACCGGGCACTGCGAGCCGGCCCTACAACCTCGGGTGCAGAGGTCTGATACAGCGCCAGGAATCGAGTAAGTCCGGCTTCGGTCGGAGACTCATAAATAAGGTCAGCCTCGACCAGACCAGTGTGCGGTCGGGCCTGTGGAGAGTTGTCGATTCGCACCGCAATCGGTCGGAGTAGTGGTTCGTCTACTGGTTCACCGGTCAACGTCGAGCGATGCTCGGGCTCCGGTGTTGGTTCAGGCGTTGGTTCGACTGTCGCGGTTGGCTCCGGTGTTGGTTCAGGCGTTGGCTCGACCGTCGCGGTTGGCTCCGGGGATGGTGTCGGCTCCGGTGTCGCCGTCGGTTCAGGCGTCGACGTGGCAACCGCAGTTGGCGTCGGTTCGGTCTCAACGTCGTCGTCAGCGTCGCTCGAACAGGCGACGACAGAGATCATCAGCACGAACGAGATAATTGCGAGGACCAGGATTCGCACGGGGAAGTTCCTCCAGCCAGCCATCCAGATTGGAAGGCAAGGCGGTATGAATGAGTACGGGATGTTCGCTCGTCGGGGAAATCGTTTCGCCGCTCCGTGTCCATCAATGACGGACAACCGGGATTCTAACGCGTCACGGCATGTTCGGCCATGTTCAGGGAGCGGATTAATTGAGCAGCATAATGAGTGCAAGCCACGTTACGAGGTGAACAAGCAACGTTGAACTTACCAGCAATCGGGCCGCAAAACGGTCGAACTGGGCGATACTCCAGGCCAGTCCAACATTGGCAATCAGTACCAACCCGGCAATCACCGGAAGAATCCAGATTTCCCGCGGCTCTCCGACCCGGCCGGGAAGTCCGTCAACGTTCCAGTGTAACGTCAGTGAGGGCGGAATATCGTCGTATTGAATCATGATATAGCCAACCATCGCGACCGTGGTCAGCACCCCGATGCCCGCAACAGCCAGAGAAAATCGATCCCGATGCAACATCGGACGAAGCGCCGGGCTGGTCGGGTCGGGCTCCTGACGATAGACCCGGGTCAACGGTTGCAACACTTCCCGTCGCGGTCTGCCAGACGGAGCCAGCACTGGTTCCGGAGCCGTAAACGGGATAGGTGATCGGAGTCCCGATCTAACCGGCTCCTGCTCCGGCACATAGGGAATCTCTTCTTCGGACTCCGACGGCGGATCTGGAAACCAGACCTCATACGGGGCGGTCGGTGCCTCCGAGGCCGGATCGATCTCGGGTTCCGGCAGTGGCTCCAGTTCCACATGGACCGGGATTCCGAACGCGGGAGCAACATCCGGGGCAGACGCCCCGAATCGCTGACCAGTGGCCGGATCCTGATCAGCTGGAAACGATGTGCCAAACACCGGCCCTGGTGGAGGTGGTGGCGGTGCTGGTGCCGTCGGCTGCTGTATCGGCTCGTCAGAGGGCGGTTGCTCAGCTGGAGCCGGAGCAGGCCGCTCAGGGGGTGCAATCGGCTGATCCGCGGGCGGCTGCGAATCCAACGGCGGTGCTTCAGATCGCACCGGTTGCGGAGGCATCGGGGATGGAGGTCCTGCCGGTTGCTGATGTCCGAATGACGGTCCCGATGGCGCAGGTGCTGATGGCGACTCCGGTTCCGGAGGCCGGCGCTGTTCTCGCGTTTCTGATGACGAATCCCGGCGCTCTGCAGGCGGTGCAGCCGGGGCGACAGGTGGCTCCCCTGCCGAATGTTGGTATCCGAATGACGGTCCCGATGGAGCAGGAGCTGGTGGCGACTCCGGTTCCGGAGGTCGGCGCTGTTCTCGGGCTTCTTGTGGTGACACGATGCGCTCGACGGGCGGTGCGGCCGGTGCGGGCGCCGGTGCGACAGGTGGCGACGGCGGTAGCTCTACCGGGACATGCTGCTCCTGTGACGGTTGCGGTGGCGGTGGTTGCTGGCGTGGCTGCTCCTGATCCCGGGATCGTTGCGGCGGCCGTTCAGGCTGTGGAGGCGGTTCAGCGTCGGGAGCTGCTTCATGAAACATACGATGCCAGCGGATTAGTTCCTCAGTGAAGAGTAATGGTCGCTCTGGTGAAATCGCGAAGATCTCTCCGTCAGACCGAACGACCAGCAACTGACGGCGCGGCGGAAGTGTCGCCGCAACCTGGATGTCGCCGACATCTGTCTTGCGTGTCCCAACATAGTATCCAGGCCAGAAAAGCTGCCAGCCCATGTCCTGTTCACCGAGAACATCAGCCGCGGACTCGACCGCTTCGATCTCATTGTAGGGGATCTTCTCGCGCCAGAAACCCCAGGCCATCGTCAGACCTTGAGAATCGAGCGTATAGCTAAACAGGATGTAACTGACCAACAGATAAAGGAAGATGAGGCTGAAGAAGGCGGAGACGCCAAGAAGTACAGCGAGAACGGTCTGACTGATCTCGATCTGAACAATGTCCAGAATCGCCAGCACTGATCCAGTGGCAACCAGCAGCGACAGAATCAGAAGGACGGCCGCGATCATCCCACCCGGGGAGGCTGCGGCACTCCATCGACTGGAATGATCCTCGAGCATGTTCCGATCCTCGTCTCAGAAACAACCTGCAGAACGCACCTGATAGCACAACTATGTTATCGCCTGGTGAGAAGTGTACGGCATGAGTACGGTTGGTGTCCGTACTCATGCCAGTATTCGACTGCTAGTTGTCATCCTCGGCAGGATCGAAGGGGTCATCGCCATCGAACAGGTCATCCTGTTCATCGGGATCGATCTCTATTTCCTGCTGCATATCGACATCCGGCTGCATCTCCGGCTCGGGTGGTTGCGGAGCTCCGGCCGGCGGCTCGAATTGGCCCGGTGGCGCCTGTTCCGGCGCATCAGGGACCTCATAGTCCGTATCGATATCCGCTTCCGCTCGCTTCTCTTCGAGCCAGTCCGAGAACATCTGGGATCGTCGCTGCTGGAGAAGCTGCAGATCGATCGGGCGGTCGTCATCTCGATCAGTCAGGAGAATCACGTGCCAGCCGAAATCGCTCTGGAACGGCTCGCTGATCTCATCGAGGTCGAGATCGAAGGCCACCTCGTCGAACTCATCGACCATCACACCACGCGGGAACCACCCCAGGTCACC
>SLFF01000202.1 GCA_007124395.1 Thermomicrobiaceae bacterium
CGGGGTCCACTCGGCGAAGCGATCGTGGTAGATATGCAGCGCAACGGTGGACTGATCAGCAAGGCGGATCTCGAGAACTATCAAATTGTTGAGCGAGAGCCGGTGCGGGGCACCTATCGCGGACACGAGATCGTCTCGATGGCTCCGGCTTCATCCGGAGGAACTCACATCATCCAGATGCTGAATATTCTGGAAGGCTTCGATCTTCAGAAGTCAGGGTTCGGCACTGCCGAGACGATTCATGTCATCGCGGAGGCGATGAAGATCGCCTTTGCCGATCGGTTTCAGCATATGGCTGATCCGGAGATGTTCGATGTACCGGTGGACTGGCTGACCTCGAAGGAGTATGCGGCCGAGCGGCAATCGCAGATCGATCCCGCCAGGGCGCAGGAATACCAGGCTGCGACTCCATCTGATGGCGAGGGCGATTGCACGACGCATTGCTGTGCGGCCGATGCCGATGGGAACATCGTGACCACCACCCAGACGCTCAACAACGCGTTCGGTTCTCGCGTGACAGTGCCAGGCACCGGAATGTTGCTGAACAATTGCATGCACCTGATGGATCCGACACCGGGCCGAACGAACTCGATCGCGCCGGGCAAGCGGATTCTGTCATCGATGTCGCCCACCCTCGTCATGAAGGATGGACAACCGTTCCTGTCCATCGGGACGCCCGGCGGGGTCAGGATCTTCGGTTCGGTGATGCAGGCGATCATCAATGTGATCGATCACGGAATGTCGCTGCAACGGGCCGTTGAGGCGCCCAGGTTGTGGGATCGTGGCCCGGTGCTGGAGATCGAGAAAGGCTTCGATGGCGTCGAGGAACTCAAAGCCAGACTCGAGTCGATGGGTCACACGGTCGAGACTCCTCTGAAGGTCGCTGGCGGAATGAACGGAATTCTCCGGGATCCCGAAACGGCGATGTTGCACGGGGCTGCCTGCTGGAGAGCAGATGGAGTTCCTATGGGCTTCTCCGGCGGTGATGCCCTGGTCGATGAGGATTCGTTCGAGGCTGGGGTGCCGGTCTAGCGATGAAAGGGAACCCGGAGCGGGATTAACCCGCTCCGGGTCAGGTCACTACGCTGACTCCAGGACGCTGAATGCCTGAATCCATCCCCGGATTTCCGCTGGTTCTTCCAAATCGATCGGAAGCCAGTCGATAACGCCTTCGACAATGTCTCCTGGCTCGACAACGTCCGCATCGAGATACGATGAGGCGACGAAGAGCAGGGTGCCGTCAGCATCGTATCCGGCGGCGAAGAACTGGGCCAGTTCTGCGGATTCATCACCGGAGTTCTCGATCTCGGCGACGACAGAGTTGCCGGCATCGCCTGCGTTCCACTCGATGCTCAGCACGTCGAAACCGTAGTAGCGCTCCCATTCGGCGAGTTGCTCCTCGCTCGGAAACACTGCATCGATCTCGATATCGGCGTCGGCGACTTCGTCTGGCTCGAGATCCCAGAACGTGTGTGTGAACGGGGCGAATTCACCAACCGGAACCAGGTTGATGATCGTGTGTGCCCAGTCTTTCGTGATTGCCGCGCCACTGGAATCGAGAAGCGTGATGTCGACGTCACGCACCACGAGATGCCGGTCGCTGACGTTGTGAATCTCTCCAACCACGTCAATGTTCCCGCTTGCGTTCTCGGTGATCTGAACGTTGGTCACCTCGAAGTCGGATTCGCTGGCCATCTCGACTTCATTGCTGCCGGAAGGTTCATCGGAGCTACCTTCGTCCGAATCTTCTGCGGCTTCCTCAGTGTCGGCAGCGTCATCGGACCTGGTCTCGTTCTCTGTAGCCTCATCGCTGGCGGCATCTTCAGCTTCGGCGTCGTCGGTTTCCTCAGGCTCGCTGGCCTCCTCCTCCTCCGCTTCTTCTTCGACGGCGTCGTCGGAAGAATCATCCGACACCTCTGCCGCGACGGCATCGTTGCTGGCGGCCGCATCGCTGGCGTCACTGTCTTCATCGTCACCGCCACAGGCGGCAACGAGCAACAGCAGCAGAACTGCCAGAATAGCGAAACGACTCATCACTTCTCCTCCCCGCATCATTGCGGAACTGCCGGCGTGTCATCCCGGGCACGCTGGAACAAACCATTCGGTAACGTCACCCAACTAATTGATTGACGTTTACAGTACAGATTAGCATGATTGGCGTGACGATAGAAGCTATTTGCGCATGGGAAAATGCAAAAGGGCAAGAAGTGTCTTCATGCGTCATCGGGGGACGGCCGGGATACACCTTGTAGTCATTCGGCAACGGAATTTCGGGCGAAACGCGTAACTGGAGCCACGTCGATGGTGCTGCCAGTGTGGTTGTTCAGGGTGGTGTGTCGCGCCGAGTGGAATCGAGATGTGGGTATCTCAAATTGCGCAATGATTCAGATAGATGTTTGCATTGCCGATTTTTTCATCACACGGAATGGGGCGATGACGGTCATAGTGTCACAGGCCCGAGCAAAGTCGATCCGTCTTGCGAGTGAACGACCGGGGAAGTGACATGAAACGCTGGGAGGAACTCGAACGCGAAGCCCGCGATCTGGCCACAAGTGGGCAGTCGCTGATCTACCAGTTCGGAATCGGACTGGGGTTCCTGGCCACGGTGAGGCGGGATGGTGCTCCAAGGCTGCATCCTGTCTGCCCGATCGTTGCCAATGGCGGACTCTACGTGTTTGTGATCCCGTCTCCGAAGCTCAACGATCTTCGTCGCGACGGCCGCTATGCGCTTCACGCGTTCCCTCCGGCGGAGGCCGATGATGAGTTCGCCGTGACCGGTCGAGCGATCGAGATCGCTGATCCTGTTGTCCGCCAGATCATCGATTCGGCTTACCAGAACGACGCCGGGCCGGATGAAGTGCTCTTCGAGTTGTTACTGGAGACCTGTTTGCTGGCTCGTTATGAAGCTAGAGGGGTGTTTCCACCGGCCTACACACACTGGAGCGCCCAGCGTAGCGATGTACAGTAGCCACCGCTCGTGTTTCGATACAATAGGGTTTGGAAACAGGTTCGCGAATCCGGGGGTGCTATGCCGGACGACATGGTGACGCAGTCAGAAACGGCGCAGACGGCGACTCGAACCGCTGGGGATGGCGTTCGTGATCCCGGTGGGGTGTTGTTGATCTCTACCTACGAACTCGGCCATCAGCCCCTGAACCTGGCATTTCCGCTCTCCTATGTTCAGAGCGCTGGTTATCAGCCGCACGCAATTGACACCAGTGTCCAGGATTTGAGCGAAGCGGCGATTCGGCGGGCACGGTTCGTCGGGATTTCCGTGCCGATGCACACCGCCTTGCGGTTGGGGGAAGCGGTTGTCCAGCGAATCAGGGCACTCAACCCGGAGGCATTCATCTGCTTCTACGGGATGTACGCCTGGATGAACGCGGACTACCTGCTTCGAAACTACGCTGATGCCGTAATCGGCGGTGAGTACGAAAAGCCGCTGCTCGAACTCATCCAGCGCACGGAACGTGGAACCAATGAGCTGATCGAAGGCGTTGGTGAAACTGGACGTAAAGCCGATCCCTCGATCATCCGGATCGCCTATCCCGAGCCTGATCGAAGTTCTCTGCCGCCGATGCAGGAGTATGCGCACCTGTTGATCGACGGGAAAGCGGTTCCTGCCGGATACGCCGAGACGACCCGCGGCTGCGCCCACACCTGCCTGCATTGTCCGGTCGTTCCGGTTTATCGGGGTCGATTCTTCGCCGTGCCCCGAGACATTGTGATGAGCGACATCCGGCAGCAGGTTCAGGCCGGCGTTGGCCACATCACATTTGGCGATCCCGATTTCCTGAATGGTCCAACCCATGCGTTGCGGATTTGCCGGGCAATGCATGAGGAATTTCCGCACGTGACGTTCGATATGACGACTCGGGTTGAGCACATCATCGAGAACCAGGAGCACTTCCCGGAGTTCGCCGAACTCGGATGTGTCTTCGTGATCTCTGCGGTGGAATCGATCAGCGAAGTCGTTCTTCAGAAGATTGATAAAGGACACACCAAAGAAGATGTGGTCGAAGCGCTCCAGATTCTCGACCGTGCTGGCATTGCGATGCGGCCGTCGTTGCTTCCGTTTACCCCATGGACAACCATCGAGGACTACATCGAATTGCTGGAGTTCATCGACGAGCACGACATGATCGAGAACATCGACCCGGTGCATCTCTCGATCCGGTTGCTGGTTCCGCCGGGTTCAGCGTTGCTGGACGAGCCCGATGCTGAGACCTGGGTCGGAGAGCTCGACGAAGCTGCCTATACCTATCGTTGGACCCACGCCGATCCGCGAGTGGACGAGCTTCAGCGCGAGATCGCCCGGATTTCGGAAGAAGCGTCCAGCTGTGATGCGGATCCGCACGAGACCTTCGCATTGATCCGGGATGCGACCTACCGGTTAGCTGACGAATCTCCACCGGCTCGTCCCGAGCGTCCCCGCCGGCGCTGGCGACGTCCACCCAGACTGTCTGAGTCATGGTTCTGCTGAGCAGAACCCACCTCTGGCCAGTTTGGCCAGGTCGAGCAGTAGAGCCACCTCGCGGGGTCAGCCTCTGAACATATTGCCAGCTTTGGTCGTGGTCATGAATTGTGTGCCATTGTAGCCGCGCGTATAAATCTTTGGATTGCCTCCGATTCAGGGGCCTGGATGGTTTGCGCGAATGGCAATTCAATGACCGATCCTGCTTACCTGTGTGTTAGTGTCTTCAAAACACCGCCATGTTTTCGGCGGTTTGCGGACTTTTGGCGATCAGGTAAAATCTACTGGTCACAGCCCCGCGCTGCCGATGAAGATGTGAATATCACCGTGACTCCGCACCGCTAACCCTGAATGGGTAGTTCCCAGATCTGTTTTTCACTTTCCGGGAGGGTGCGAACAGGTGTCAACCGAGTACGCCAGAGGTCAAACTGATCAACGGCAGCAGGCGATTCTTGCGGCCTTGTCGACCGCAAACGACCTGGTGTTCATCTATGATGAGCAATATCGTTTCGTGTATGCTAACCGGTCGATGCTTGAATTCGGGAACGTCGAATTCGATGACGTCGTTGGCCGTCCACTGCGCGACGTGTTGGGTGATGATGCGTTTGCGGAGAGGCTTGAACGACAGATCGACCACGTCCTCAGTACAGGTGAAACCCTCAGAGAAACGGCACACTATACCAGTCCTGCTGGACAGCGCGGTGTATTCGAGTACATCTTTCGCCGTTATGAACACGAAGACGGCGCCTGGGTTGTCGGCACATCCCGGAACGTCAATGAGCTTCAGCGTGCCAACAATCAACTCACCGATATCCTCGAGAGCATTACGGATGCGTTCTACGCACTCGACCCAGATCTCCGGTTCACCTACGTAAACCGGCGTGCCGCCGAGTTGCTGATGCGCGACCGGGACGAACTGATTGGGCAAAGTGTCTGGGACGAGTTTCCTGCGGCAGCGGAGACGGTGCTCTGGTCAACCTACCATCAGTCGATGGAGGATCTGGTGCCGCGATCGGTCGAGTTCTACTATCCGCCGCTGGAAACCTGGTTCGAGGTGCATGCCCATCCATCGCCGGACATGCTTTCGGTCTACTTCAAAGATATTAGCGACCACATTCGAACTCAGCGCGAACTGACGGCAAACGAGCGTCGCTATCGCACGCTGACCAACGCGATGCCTCAGATGGTCTGGCAAACAGATCCGAACGGGTATCATATCTTCTACAATCAGCGATGGTATGAGTTCACTGGCTTGAGCGAGGCAGAGTCGCTCGGGTATGGCTTCTCCCTCGCACTGCATCCCCAGGATCGAGAGCGAACACTGGAGCTCTGGAATCGTTCATTGCGCGATGGCTCGAAGTATGAGATCGAGTACCGGTTCTATTCACGCGAGCTGGATGAGTACCGCTGGTTTCTTGGACGGGCGTTCCCGGTACAGGATGACGAGGGCAAGATTCTGGAGTGGGTCGGAACCTGCACCGATATAGACCCCCAGAAGCGAGCCGAAGCCCGGATGCGGGATAACGAACGCCGCCTGGCCGAGGCCCAGCGAATTGCCAGAATTGGCAATTGGGAATTCAATATCAAGACCGGGTCGTTCTCGTGCTCACCGGAACATATGCGCATCTTCGGCATCGAAGATCCAGCAGACCAGTGGAACGCTGAATCATACATTCTGGCTATTCACCCCGAAGATCGCTCAATGGTTCGAGTTCAGCGAGACCGGGTACTGGAGCAGGGATTCGGCGAGTACGACATCGAGTACCGGATTATTCGCCCTGATGGGGAGCAACGGGTCATCCACACGCTGGCTGAACTCATTCCAGATGACAGCGGGGACCCGTCTCTCATGGTCGGCACCGTCCATGATATCACCGAGCGGAAAGAGATCGAGCAATCGCTGGAAGACTATGCTCATCAGCAGGCGCAGCTCTCGCGCCAGCTGCAGCAGCTCAACGGATCACTCGAGCAGCAAGTCGAAGCCCGAACGTCTGAGCTTCGCCGGCTGTCCGAAAACCTGGAGCAGATGGTCTGGGAGCGAACTGCGGAGCTGGAAGAGAGCCGGGCTGAACTGGCCCATCAGGCACAACATGATTCTCTGACCGGACTGCCCAACCGGATGCTCTTCGAAGACAGGCTGGAGCACGCGATTGCCTCGGCGGAGCGTCGCGGGACGATTGTTGCGGTAGTGTTCCTGGACCTCGATGGCTTCAAGATGGTCAATGACACGTTCGGTCATGCAGCGGGTGACACAGTGCTCTGCTCGGTTGCTCGCCGTCTGCAGGGACGGTTGCGGCGGAACGACACGCTCGCCCGACACGGTGGAGATGAGTTCGTTGCAATTCTGGAAGGATTGCTGGCTCCGGAAGACGCGTTGCCAGTCGCCCAGGATTTGCTCAGAACGATCGTCGATCCATACACGATCGAGGATCGACCAATCCGGTTGAGTGCATCGATCGGCGTGGCGCTGTATCCGCAGGATTCCCAGTCTGTCGCCGGACTTCAGCGCAGCTCGGACATTGCAATGTACCGGGCAAAGGTCTCCGGCAAGAATGACATTCGCTTCTTCTCTCCGTCAATGAACGCCGCTGCCGATGAGCGACACGAGATCGCGTTGCAACTGACCACTGCGCTTCAGAACGATGAGTTGCAGGTGCATTTTCAGCCACAATGGAGTGTGCGCGAGGACCGGGTTGAGATGTTCGAGGCGCTCCTGCGCTGGTTCAATCCTGTGCTCGGGAGTGTGTCTCCTGCTCGATTGATTCCGATCGCCGAAGAGATCGGCATGATCAATGAGATCGGGAACTGGGTGCTGGATGAGGCGTGCCGCCAAGCCACGCGCTGGAGTGATGTGATGGGACATCGTATTGGTGTATCGGTCAACGTCTCGGCGACTCAACTCGACCGTGAGGAGTTTGTCGAAGTCGTTTCCTCGGCACTTGATCGACATCGACTGGTTCCGTCACAGCTCGAACTGGAGCTTACCGAGAGCGCGGTTGCGATTGAGCTGGATCGCTCGATCGAACGTCTCTCCCGGTTGCGCGAGATTGGCGTGCGGATTGCAATGGATGATTTCGGGCTGGGAAGTTCCTCACTGAGCAAACTGGTGCGGCTACCACTGGACACGATCAAGATCGATCGGGCATTCATTCGAGATCTTACCGGCATTAGCGCCTCGGATCGCGTGGTACAGGCAATTGTGGCACTAACTCGCGGCATTGGCCTGGAAGTCGTGGCCGAGGGCGTTGAAACAGCTTCGCAACGAGAACGAGTGATCGAGCTCGGCTGCGATCGCGTTCAGGGCTTCTTTCTCGGCTATCCGAACGATTCGGGAACCACGTTAGCCTGGCTGAAGTCAACTATTCCCCCAGCCCCCCCACGTTAGGCAATCACCGGCGGATCATACCCCGATTTTCGCTCCCTTTTCAGGATTGATTCTGGCCCACGGGTTGCGAACTTCGTGAAAACCCGCTATCATACTCCGAATACCGTTCTACAAGTGAACAGAACTGCGTAGCCGGAGGTCACTATGCTCTCACATTCGGAAACCTTCGTTAATGAAGTCCATCAACATCTCTGTTCCAAGGGATTGTTCGGTGATGTCGCGCACTGGTGCGAGATGCGGCACGACTGCGTCTGGGTTGTCACATGCCCGGATTGTGGCGAGACGTTCGCACTCGAAGAGGAAGAGTACGATCTGCTGATTCGTCGCTCGCACGATGCTGGCGAGTCGTGCGGAGTCACCCCGCTGCTCGATTAACCAACTCGTCCCGGGTTCTGGGTGAGCTACCGAGCCAGATCAGGACTGATCTGACTCTGGATCATTAATCTCCCCAACGTCATGCTTTGCCGTGCGCGCCACACGTTCATCAAACGTTGCGGTCAATTGCTCAACAAGCTGTTCGGCGGTCTGTTCGACATGCCGGGCAGCACTGCCATTGGTGCCGAACTCTGTCTTCTCGGGGCCGTAGGTGATCGTGTGTCTCGCGCCGAGGTTACCGAGTGATTCGGCCTCCGGAGCGGGGACGCACAGGGCCTCATACAACTGCACGAATCCTGGTACCTCATCGCGCGCGACAAGTTGACCATCGGCATCGAGAAGAAATGTCTGGAGCTTCGGTCGAGTCAGCTCGCCGATCCATTGAACGATGGTTGAGGGGGCTGCAGGGTCGACCACCACGATATCGACGGTGGAGAGGGCCAGGCTCAGCCATTCAGCCAGCCGATGTCCTGAACGGGGTTCATAGGTGACATAGGATACGTGCGGGTACCGCTGCTGAAAGGTGCGAAAGGCGTCGGCGCCTTCGTTGAGCAACATGCTTCGAAGCCATGGATTGGCCCGCTCCTCATAGAAGCGGGCTTCATCATCCCGGGATGTGACCACGTGTGCCATTGCCCGATAGAGATGTGCTGAAGGATTGTCATGGTCCGAGATTACGGAGCGTGGAAAAAATGCCCAGCGACGTCTCGGTTGCGGCAGCACAGTGGTCTCTCCTCGTTTCCTGCGGTTCGGCAGGTCGACTAGCGGGTCTGCTCGGCGTGGACCTCGCTCGGGTCAGCATCCGGCTTGTTGATCAGGTTTACCACGTCGTCGACACCTTCAACACCCCTCACTCGCTTCTCGATATCCATGGCCAGATCGTCATCGTCAATGGAACCACGCAGGAAGATAGTGGTGCCATTGGCGTCAATGTTGATCTCGCCCTTTGGCAGTTCAGGATCGCGGAATACCTGGCTCAGCACGCGATCAACCAGCACTGCTTCGTTCTCCGGGCGGCGGTCGGATCCGCCATCGGCCATCTCCTTCACGCGATGCCGGGCACCTTCGGCGAAGCCCGAGAGATAATCAGCCTTCTTTGGCAGATCCTCGGTGACCGCTCGGTCAACGCTGTTGCGGGCCTTGATCGCCTGGTCGCGAGCCAGTGATCGCCGTCGCCGGCCATTCTGCGGATCGAGTACGAACATTGCTGCCGCACCGATGAGCAGACCAGCAATCAACCCCCAAAGAAAGCCGCCGCGCCTCGCGCCGCGTTCGTCCGGAATGAAATCTTGCGGGTCAAAGTTGTAATTCATCAGAGTCGCCTCCAGCGCTTTAAATCTCCCAATCGGAGCCTGGACGTTGCCCGCTTTGCAACGTCGATATGCTCAGTGCGCCGCAATGGGTGTGCCAGCTTTCTTGATCACGTGCAGAACGTGCTAGTATGGCACTGGTGCCCCAGGACATTGCTGGAACTATTGTGCTTCGTTTGCACTCGGAAGGAGTCCGTTCAGGATGCCCGCGATCTATCTGAACCACGTCAGCGTAAGTGCCAAGAACCTGGATGAATCGACGAGATTCTATGAAGAGCTTCTGGGAATGGAACGAATTCCGACCCCGAACTTCGGTGGGAATGTCCAGTGGCTGCGAATCGGTGCGCAACAGCTGCATCTGGCCGAACGTGAGGTGACGATCAACAATCTGAACCATTTCGGAATCACGGTGGATGATTTCGTTTCCGTTTATCGACGGGCGAAAGAGACCGGGATTCTGAATGATCGGATGCAGGGATATCATCTCTGCGAGTTGCCGGACGGAAATGTCCAGCTCTATGTAAAGGATCCGGCGGGGAACACGCTGGAGATCAACCATCCGGATGTGAACACACTGCCGGACGACATCCGCGCGGATGTTACCCGTCTTGTCGATGCCTTCCCACAATCGGACTCCAATCTGAAGGCAAAGCTCTACGTTGAACCGGAAGACGCGCGGGTTTGACATCGCGAGTTGACAACCTGCCCGACCGGCTCTAGGATGCCGGCTGACGGAATCATTTGAAACTCAGTGAAAGGTATCCAGCGTGAGTGCAGAACAGACCCTGAAAGACAAAGGCATCCAGCTTCCGCCCGTACCAGGACCGGCTGGAAACTACGTCCACGCCGTCCGGACCGGAAACCTCCTGTATCTCTCGGGCAAAGGCCCATTCGATCCGAATGGCGGACCGGCGCCAACTGGAAAAGTTGGCGGTGATGTCAGCACCGAGGATGCTTACCAGCATGCCCGCTCGGTTGGACTGACCCTGATCTCCGTACTCAAGGACGAACTGGGAGACCTGGGCAAGGTGAAGCAGATCATCAAGGTGCTGGGTATGGTCAATGCCGTACCGGAGTTCGGACAGCAGCCACAGGTAATCAACGGCTGTTCCGATCTGTTCGTCGAGGTTTTCGGCGATGCCGGACGCCACGCCCGCTCAGCCGTCGGCATGGGCTCGCTGCCGAACGGTATTACCGTAGAGATCGAAGTGATCGTCGAGGTCGAATAGAGTCACCTCGGACGTTTCGCTCAGAATGCGAAAAACCGCCCGGCCATAGGTGGCCGGGCGGTTCTCTTTCCTGTCAAAAGCGTGAACGCGTGAAGCCGATCGACGGTCTTATACCGTCCGGCGCAGCTCCATCCGGCGTGCCAGCCAGAGCTCTTCGAGTCGTCCATCGATCTCAGTCAGGCGAGCCTTCAGCTTCGGGTCCAGCGGTGAGCTGGAGATCTGCGTCAGAAGCGTGCGCCGCTCGCGAGACAGGTCGTCGATTTCGGCAAGAATATCGGTTGGTAGTCGATAAGGCTGGAGATCCAGGATATCCATTTCGCCCGTATACGTCGACATTGACGTACGTCCTTTCTGTGAATGCGCGGTAGTAATGCTGCCGTTCTCTTCTGTTAATGCACGAACGTCTGTTCCTATTCCTGAAACGCAGGAAGTGTGCCGTGCGCGACTATCAATGGCGAAGGGACTGAATGGATAGTACCTGTGGATTACTGAGCGGTCTGGTGTCAGGCTGGAGCGGAGGCGCTTTCGCGCAGATGATCGAGTTGCAGGCGGCTTAGCGACGCGCTGGTGGGTATTCCGTGCGCATCACAACCACGCTGGCGATAGTAGATATCCAGCGCCGATGTCAGCCAGTCTGGAGAGAGCAGGGACTGACTGTTTTCGCTCGACAGAACCCTGGACGGAAGCCAGTCGTCGTCGCGCGTCCAGCCGTGACTGATGTTGAAGAGTCTCTTGAGGGTGTTGATCCGCTCGCCAGTTGCCAGAAGGGTTTCCCCGTCGGCGGGGACACCGGTCACCTGCTCCAGAAGATGCGCTGATTCGGCCGGAAGATCATCGAAGCAGTGACGAAGGAACTTGCAGAGATTCAGAGAGTCGAGAATCGATGCCTGATCCTCCGCCCGGATTGCGGCCTGAACCCGCGCCTCGAGCTCTGCGTCCGGGGCAAGCTGGTCGGAGAGATCGACTTCATAGGCGGATGAGCGATTATGACAGGCACCCCGGGTTGCGACGGCCAGCCCGAGAGCGAGCGTTGGCAGCTTTCGAGGATCGTATCCCGGCAATTCCAGCCCCTTGACGTCGAGCGTCCAGGATTCACTGCCCTGCCCGACTCCTCGGGCGGCAGCACGGCTTCCGTCGGCGAGCAAATCACCGAGGCCGCGACGCTGGCCGATTTCGCCAATCACCCGCAACAGGGCATCTCCGTCGCCGAATGTCGGAATCTCGTGCTTCGGCACACCCAGGTCGACACCGTTCTCGCGGCATTCCATCGCCCAGGCGATCGTTGCGCCGGTGGTGATGCTGTCCATCGTGAGATCGTCACATAGCCGGGCCGCCTGGAGCACGATGTCTGGATCGTTGATGCCGCAGAGCGGACCGAGGGCGTAGAGGCTCTCGTACTCCAGCCTTACCGTTGAGCCCGATTTACCTTCACCCGAGGACGACCGCAGCGCGTAGTGGTGCTCACAGCCGATGGTACAGGCGGCGCAGGCATTCTTGTCGGTTCGATGGGTAGCGTGGAGTGCCTCACCATGGAGCCCTTCGAGTCCATCGAGCTGGCTGGCCTGGAAGTTACGGCTCGGAAGCATGCTCATCTTGTTGAAGAACGCCAGGTTGGCGGCGGTCCCGAGTTCCCGATACTTCGCGGTCTCCGGCCCCAGACTCCGTCGAGAGAGGGCCCGAGCCGCCTGCCCGAGCGTTTCCGGGTCTGCGACAACGGGCAGTCGACCGCTACCACGCACGGCCATCGCCTTGAGCCGCTTGCTGCCCATGACACATCCCGGGCCAGTTCGACCGGCCAGACGTCCATCGTTGCTGATCGCGGCAAAGCGCACGAGATTTTCTCCGGCTTCCCCGATCGCCGCAATGCGAAACTGCTTGCCGAGCCTGTCGCGCAGTTGCTCAGAGGTGGAATCGGGCGAGGTGCCCAGCAGATCCTGCGCCGGTTCGATCCGGATCTCCTGATTCTCGACGATCAGCACCGACCATTCCGGGCATTGGCCGGTGATGACGATGGCGTCGACGCCGCACCGCTTGAGTGAGATGGCCAGGTAACTCGATGTCAATGAATCGCCGATAAAACCGGTCTGTGGAGAGCGGGCCAGCACAGCGAGTTTGCTAGCTGTGGTAAGGCCTGTGCCGATAAATGGACTTGAAACGAAGATGAGCGGCGCATCGGGGTGAAGCGGTTCGGTGCCGGCAGGACACCAGGCGTCCAGAAGCCATGCGCCCAGGCCGATACCGCCGAGGAATGCTTGTTGAACGGATTCCGCAATCGGATAGATCGCCATTCGACCGTGGCTCAGGTCGATATGAAGATACTGACCATGAACTGAGTGCAATAGCGCTCCTGAACTGAGGATCTATCCGCCAGAGGCCCGGGAGACCAGCAACACGTCTGATTCCGGGTCAACATAGTGTGTCGGGTCATTCGTGAACTGTCCGTCAACCACAAACGTGTACCCGGCGTTGAGCCAGGTGCCTTCGGGGTTGACGATATGATCCCTCAGCGAGGGAACCTTGTTGCAGGCATTCTGAAACAGTGTCCCGAGATCCTCTCCGGTGGCTTCAATCTGGCGAGTGCCGGCAACCATCCTTGGTGTCCCGAAGAGTTCGATCTTGATTCTCGGCTTGTACATGCTGCGCTCCGATGTGCTGGAAAAAACGCTCGGAAACATGACCCTGCCTGTTGCGACGTCTGTCGCAAGATTTGAACCAGAACTTCCGATTTCGTTCTAAAGAGTGAAGGCCGGGATATCCCGACCTTCACGAACGGCGTAGTATACACACCGGCGATAGCGGGTGCCCACTTTGTCGATTTGTCAATCGTTTCGGGCTTATTCCACCGGGATAATCCGGACCAGACGATCATCGCCTTCCTGCGGCTCCTGACGCTCATCCCGATTGCTGGTGAGCAGGTAGAGCAGCCCATCAGGGCCCTGAACCACGGTGCGCAGGCGTCCGAACTCGCCCTGGACGATCGGTCCCATCTCCGGTTCGGCGCCGGTGAAATTGATCCGATAGAGCGTGACGCTGCGCAGGCCCGCCATCAGATACTCATTGCGCCACTGGGGGAAGACATCGCCGTCATAGAATGTTGATCCGGACGGCGCCCAAGTATGTTCACCACTGGCCATTACCGGCAGGGTGAAGTCGTCCTGAACCTCCCCGTCGAAGCCCTCCATATCTGGCCAGCCATAGTTCGCGCCTGGCTCGATCAGGTTGACTTCGTCATTTCCGGTGGGGCCGTGCTGGTTGCTGTAGAGCTCGCCGGTCTCCGGGTGCCAGGAGATCCCCTGCGGATTACGCAGTCCGTTGGCGTAGACCGGGGAGTCGTCGAACGGGTTGTCTTCTGGGAAGGTTCCGTCATCGTTCAGGCGCAGAATCTTCGATACCAGAATATCGACGTCCTGTGAATCGTCCTGTCGCTGAGCGTCACCGAGGGTGACATACAGCTTGTCGTCGGGCCCGAACTTGATGCGGCCGCCGTTGTGGGTAAACGCGCCAGGCATGTCATCGATGATGATCTCGCGATCGTTGAAGTCCGTGCCATCGACGGTGTACCGGACGACCCGGTTTCGCCATTCATCGTCGTCTTCATAGGTGTAGTAGAAGTAGATCCAGCTATTGTCCTCGAACTCGGGGTGCAGCGTCATGCCGAGCAAGCCACCTTCTGCACCTCGCTCGTGGGCCACGTCATCAAACTCGAGGATCGGATCGTCCTGGAGTTCACCGTCACGCATCAGGCGGACTGTTCCGGGCCGCTCAGTGATGAACATGTCTCCGTTGGGGAGAAAGACGAGCTCCCAGGGGATATCGAGATCCGTCGCCAGAACCTCGAAGTCATAGTCGACCCAGCCGGGGTCTTCGGTTTCCTCTTCGAGCATTGCATCATCGATCTGGTCTTCGTCACCGGTAACCGGAGTCGGCATCAGACCTTCAGCTTCATCGTCGGACGCTGAGGGGTCCTCTGTGTCCGAGGACGCTTCGGTAGCGGTCGGTTCGGGCTCAGGTGACGGGTCAGCGTCGGATTGCTCAGACTCGCCACATGCGGCCAGCGTCAGCACCATGGCAGCCGACAGCAGGGCGATTCGCAGAATTCGATTGGAGAGAATCATAGAACGCGTCCATCCAGGGTCATCACGTCAGTTGTCGGACCATCCGACCGGGCAGATTGTACAGCGCAGGGCAGTCGAGGGTGGCAGTAATTTCCGGAGAGGGAATGAGTGGCTTGTCCACCCAAACTTCAATGTGACTGCCAGAATGCGCCTGCTATACTTTTTCGCATCACCTATGGGGCAATCGGAGACATCGTAGGCGCATCAGATCCTGAGATTTTCGCGCAGCGCGTGGTAGTTGTGCGATGAAGTAAAGGAGTGACAACGTGAGTGCTTCCGATCGGAATGAAGTGACTGTGGACTTTCTGGTGCACTTTCTGGATTGCTGGAATCGGCACGACATAGACGGAATCCTCGGAACATTGACGGACGACTGTGTCTACATAACGGGTGATGGCGTGCAATTGAATGGTCTCGACGAGACTCGCGCTGGGCTTACCAGATTCCTCGAGACGTATCCGGATGCTCACTGGTACGACGACACACACTTCGTGGCGGGAAGCCGTGGGGCCTCAGAGTGGATCCTGACCGCTACGGGACCCGACGGCGTTCGTTTCGAAGTTGATTCTTGCGACCTGTTTGAGTTTCGTGAAGGCAAGATTGAAAGAGTCAGCGCCTACCGGCGTGTTCGACCGTAGCAGGTCGAGCCGATGAACAAACCCGGGAGAGCGCTGTCGCTCTCCCGGACGCTTCAGTCCTGATACCTAGCTGTCCGCCCCAAGGTACTTAAGTGCAGCCGTTGCCATCACGCGAACACCGACGGCGAGGGCATCTTCGTCCGCATCGAAGCGCGGATGATGTGGTGGGTAGATGATCTCGCGGTCCGGATCGGAGACTCCAAGACCGAACATGCAGGTTGGAACTCGCTCGGCGACGAAGGCCATGTCCTCGCCGGCCATCTTCGGCTTGGATGGCAGTACGTTGTCGGCACCCAGCACATCTGCACCGGCCTCGCGCACGATCTCCACCATTGCGGGATCGTTGAAGAGTGGCGGATAGCCACGCAGGTAGGCGACTCTCGCCTTGGCGCCCATGCTGGCGGCGATGCCTTCGACGATCTCCTTGATGCGCTTCTCGACGTGGTCCCGAACGTCCTGGTTGTAGGTGCGGACCGTTCCTTCAATCTGAGCCGTGGCCGGGATGATGTTGGATGCTGTTCCGGCGTGGAGCTTGCCGATCGTCACTACGGCGGATTCACCTGGATCGACGTTCCTGCTTACAATGCTCTGCAGCGCGACGACGATCTGCGCCGCGACGAGTGTGGTGTCGACGCCGACGTGGGGCCGGGCAGCGTGGCCGCCGATTCCCTCGACGAAGATTTGCAGGCCATCTGCCGCCGCGGTGTTGGCTCCAGAATTGACACTGATCTGTCCGGCACGCCCATCGACGCCTACGTGCAATGCGAGTGCCGCGTCGACCTTTGGATCGTCCAGAATGCCATCGTTGATCATGGCTGCGGCCCCGCCGTAGCCTTCTTCACCGGGCTGGAACATGAGCACAACCGTGCCGTCGAACTGATCCTTCATGTTGTTCAGGACTTCGGCGACGCCCATCAGAACGGTAGTGTGAACATCATGCCCGCAGGAGTGCATTGCCCCGGCGTTGGTCGACTTGTACTCAACATCGTTCTGCTCGTCCATCGGCAGTGCGTCCATATCGGCACGCAACAGAATCGTCTTGCCCGGTTTCCGGCCATGAATGATGCCGATGACGCCGGTGCCGCCGGTGATTGCGCCGGTCTTGATGCCAGCCAGCTCCAGCGCCTCTTTCGGGGTATACAGGGAGCGGCCATCGCCCCCGACGCCGGTCTTGTGTTCGACACCCAGCTCGCTGAGCTGCCCGGCAACGACGCGAGCTGTATTCTGCTCCTGCAGGGAGAGCTCCGGGTTCATGTGCAGGTAGCGACGGGTATCACGCAACCACTGATCGAGTTCCTCACTGACCTGTACCTTTTCCGCAATGCTCATCTGGAACCTGATGTCCTTTCTGGTTCGGTCATGCCCGACTGGCCCGCGCCAACCGGTTGGCGCGATAGTAGCACAGCGCCTGTGGTATCGGTGAGTCCTTTGAGGATGTCGCAGATCGCCGGCAGACGTGGTAGCCTGTCGATTGCCATAGGCCGGATCCTTCATGGCAGGGTGGATCCGACGAAGCCAGTGAGAACAGGAATAGCCTTAGATGGTTACAGACTTCACGGTTGAAGATCTTGATCTGATTTACATCCTCGTTCCGAACGACAACGGTGTCGGAACGGCGAACCTCGCCGTCTCCGATATGAGCAGCAAGCAGTTTCGTGACTGGGTCGCGGCCAAGGCCG
Source organism: Thermomicrobiaceae bacterium (assembly GCA_007124395.1). Taxonomy (GTDB): domain Bacteria; phylum Chloroflexota; class Chloroflexia; order Thermomicrobiales; family Thermomicrobiaceae; genus SLMJ01. The sequence goes on from SLFF01000202.1 coordinate 17,206, forward strand.
AGATCGAGCGCGTTTCAATGATCGTGCCCGAGGGTCGGATCGACCTCGAGACGCGACTGCATATGCTTAATCGTCTCCAGCGAGAAGGTGTCAAGATTCACAAGCTCGGCGGGTAGGGTGCTCAACAACGACGACCCCGCTGCTCAGAGCTGGGACGTGGCTTCCGGTCGGAGATCACCGTGTCATTGCTGAACATGTACCCTCGTCCGTTCTACGGATGGTGGATCGTACTCTCGGCGATGCTGGTGACCTTTGCCGCCGGGCCTGGCCAATCCTTCATGTTTACGGTGTTCATCGATCCGATCATCGAAGACACCGGCTACACTCGAACCACGCTCTCCAGTATCTATGCCGCTGGCACCGTGGTCAGTGCAGCGGCGGTGATGATCGTCAGCCGTCTCTCTGACCGTTTTGGTCCGCGCTTGATGCTGATCATCATGGGCTCGATCTTCGGACTGGCCTGCATCGCGCTGAGCGCCGCCACCGGGATCCTGGCGATGGCGGTCGCGCTGGCATTGCTCCGGGGACTAGGGCAGGGCGCGATGCCGGTGAATGGTTCGCTGCTGGTGTCGCAGTGGTTTATCGTCCGTCGCGGTCGAGCGATGGCAATCATGGGACTGGGCGGAGCGATCACCATCGCGGTGATGCCGAACCTCGGGCAATTCCTCATCGAGCTATTCAGCTGGCGCGGGGCGTACTTCGTACTCGGGTTGATGGTCTGGGCGATCGTGCTCCCGATCGCGATTCTGGTGATTCGCGACAAACCGGAAGACATCGGCGAGCTCCCGGATGGGGCCGATTCTCTCCCGGACGACGAGATTCGCAGAATCCAGCGTGCGGCGAGCGGAGAGAAGCGCAAGGTACTGACCAGCTAGAGCTTCTGGGCACTGGCCGGACCAATGGCGGTCCCGGCGCTGGTTGATACTGCGCTAATCTTTCATCAGGTCGCACTCTTCGAGCGTCAGGGCCTCACGGCAGAGGTTGCTGCCCGGGTCTTTATTCCGTTCGCGATTGCTTCTGCGCTTACCGGGTTACTGGCCGGGTTCGTCGTCGAGCGCACCGGGCCTACGCCGTTGTTCGTTGCCAACATGGCGATCTTTGGCGTGGCGATTCTCATGCTGCAAGTCACCAGCACCGGGTTTCTTGCGGTGATCTACGCCATCATTCTTGGCAGCGCGATGGGGATGCAGGGAATTGCCGTTCGCTATACCTGGCCCTACTACTATGGTCGTCAGGGCTTGGGGCAGGTGCAGGGATCGGCGATGATGATCATGATCTCCGCCACGGCTATAGGACCCCTGATGTTCGCCGCGGTCGCCGAAAATGTGAGCTACGGGATTGCGTTTGCCGGAATGTTCGGGCTACTTGCTCTGGCCGGGATACTTCGCATGGCGATCCGGATTCAGCCGGCCTGACACGTGATCACCGAACGAAGTTCTTCAGCGCAAACATGAGATTTGCCGGGCGCTCGCCCATTCGGCGCATGAAGTACGGATACCACATCTCGCCGAACGGAACGTAGACGCGCATGTTGTAGCCGGCTTCGACGAGTTGGTACTGAATGTTTTCTCTGATGCCGTACATCATCTGGAATTCGAACCGGGATTTGTCGATGCCCATGCGCATGGCGTAGCCGCGGGCCACATCGATGATGGCGTCGTCCTGTGTGGCGATAGCGGGGTAGTTGCCGTCGTCCATCAGGCGCTCCATCTGCCGACGAAAGGCGGCATCGACATCCACCTTCTTCGGATAGGCGTGCGTCTCTGGCTCAGCGTAGGCGCCTTTGACCAGACGGACCTTTGCACCCCGCTCGATGGCCTGTTCCACATCGCGGTCGTTCCGGTACAGATAGGACTGCAGAACGATCCCCACCGTGTCTCCGTAGGTTTCCCGCAACGCATAGAAGATGTCCAGCGTTCGCTGGGTGTAGGCGCTGCCTTCCATGTCGATCCGCACGAAATTGTTATGGATCCGCGCTCGATCCAGCACCCGGATCATCAGATCATGGGCGAACTCATCGGAAATATCGAGTCCGAGCATCGTCAATTTGACCGAGATGGTGCTGTTGGCGCCGGTTTCGGCGATCCGATCGAGCATGGTACAGTATTCCGTCGCCGCCTGTTCGGCCAGATGTGGTTCCGAGAGATTCTCACCAAGCAGGTCGAGGGTCAGCATCATTCCGGCGTTGAGCAGATCCTTGCTCGAGGCGAGCGACTCATCGAAGGTCTCGCCGGCCACGAAGCGAAAGGCCAGATCCCGTGAGATGCGATTGCTGGTTACCGTTCGGGTCACGAAATCGTTATCTGCCAGTGCCAGCATCGTCTTGCGGAGCATGTCATTCCCCTTCGATCCTTCGAGCCGACCAGGACGCCAGCGTCCAACTGGAGTTTAGCACGCGGCTGGATACGTTCATCGACGTCACCTGCCGCTTGAATCAGAACCCGGGAGCAGTGTAGTGAGCGAGTCAGGTACGATGCGCGTCTCAACCACGATCCGGGATACCCTGCATGATCGTATCCCCCTCGATGCCCCGACCGTTCAACTCATCGGTACGCAGTCATTTCTCCGGCTGGACCGGATTCAACAGCTTGGTTTCGTCAGCAAAGTCTGGCCGGGCGCCAAACACACCCGCTTCGAACACTCGCTAGGCGTCTATCATCTGATGCGTCAGGCGATCGATTCGCTGATGCGCTCCTGTCCGGGCGTCGGAATCTCTGATGAGTCGATCCGGGTAGCCTCGGCTGCAGCGCTGCTCCACGATATCGGCCACTATCCGTTCAGCCACGCCATCGAGGAACTCGGTGATCCGGTGCTGCCCCATGAGACGGTCGCCCGCCGGGTGATTGGATCGGAAGAGGTCTCGAGCATACTGGAGCGAGACTGGCGGGTTGATCCGGACGACGTGATGGAGATGATTGATCCGACTGTTGATCCGGAACCGGAGTTCGATCTCCTCCGTGGTCTGCTCAGTGGTCCGCTCGATGTCGACAAGCTCGATTACCTTCCCCGGGATGCGAAAGGGTGCAACGTACCGTATGGCGGCGTCGACACGGCACGTCTCATGGATGCGTTGCGTGTGGCAGAGGTCGAGGGAGGGCGTCAGATTGTTGTCGGCGAGAAAGGCGTCAGCCCGCTGCATTCGCTGATCAACGCCCGGCAGGAGATGTTCGATAACGTCTACTGGCACCATACCAATCGTGCCTGCATGGTTATGCTGCTCAGAGCGGTGCAGGAGGCGATCATCCTCGGATCGATCACTGCTGAGGAGTTGACGCATCTGGACGATGTGTCATTGATTCAGCGATTCCGCGAGGCTGACATGCCGTCCCAGACCCGTGCGCTGGTCGGCGCCCTGGAATCGCGGGCGATCCACAAACGAGCCGTCGAGATCAGTGCCCGAGCGTCCGATCTCTATGACTACCTGGGTGGTCTGTTCTATCAGCCGGCCGCCCGCCGTCGACTGGAGCTCTCGATGACCGCTGCGCTGTCCTTCCAGCTCGGAACTGAAATTGGCGAGCATGAAGTGTTGATCGACATTCCGAAGCCGGAGAAGTGGAAGACCTCGGTCTGGGTGCAGTTCGATCGCCCGCCGGTCGGATTTCGCGAGCTGATGCCGTGGGTGGATGTAGTGGGCCTGGCGGATGACGATTTCAAGCGCTACGAGGAGCACCGACGGTTGATCCGCATCGTGACCACGGAGCGACTGCGCGACGAAGTTGCAAAGCGGTGGGAGTCGCTCCTGTTTCCGCTCATGGGGATGTCTCGACTCGAGACCTGGCCCAGCTGATGGTCCTGAACTGAGGAGCCTACTTCTTCTCAGTGAACGTCGGGGACTTGCTGCTGATCAGCTCTTTCACCTGCTCTGGTGAGTAGCCACGCAGACTATCGACATACTCGGTATTGTGGATGTAGAAGGTGACGTCGAATCGGAACGCCTCGTTCCATTCCAGCTCTCGCCACGTCTCGAACAGATTGTCCACGAAGTCGGTTCCCGTTGCCTCTACCCTGAACAGAGCGATCCCTTTGCCGCGGATATAGGCAAGTGCCTCGCCGAAGTACACGGTCGCTTCTCCGGTCGATTCGATCGCCAACTTCAGGGCGTGGTAGTGTCTCGGCACTGACCGAAGGGTAAACAGCATCGCTCCAGGCTTGCTGGGGCCAGTTCGCTGTGGCTCGTCTGGTGTCGCCGTGGTGCTTCGCCGCAGAAATGACATAACTCTGAAACCTTCCTGACCCGGGCGCCGCGCTGTGCAGGAGCTGACGCTATCGATCCATCCGCTCGCAGAAGATTGTAGCCTGATTGAGAGGGCTCGTGCAGGGATTGGGGGGGTGCCGGACATCCATTGGATAGAAACCCGGGCAAGACAATGGCCCCTGTCGCAACTCGGGGCCATTAGCAGTTCGATATTGATTCAGAGTAGGTGCGACGTGGCATCGATTTCGATCGGGACGGTGTGGACCTCAGAAACTGGCGCGAGGCCCGGGACAGGAACGCCGGGTATTTTCAACCCGACGTTCCGACTCCTGGATCGAATCTATGCCTGGGAGAACCGGCGACGAACCAGCAGACCACCACCGAGGGCAGCGCCACTGAGAACGGTCATCAGAATGACAGCAGTCTCGGCACCCATACCTGTGCCACCGGTAGCCGGGACGAGGTCTTCGGTGTCGTCAGCAGCATCATCGTCTTCGGGTGCTGCATCGTCATCTTCTTCGACCATGTCATCGTCGTCATCGGTGACAGCGTCGTCCTCATCGTCGACCATGGCGTCGTCCTGGTCGTCAGCGACGGCGTCGTCATCGTCATCCATGGCGGCATCGTCATCGTCATCCATGGCGGCGTCGTCATCGTCGTCCATGGCGGCGTCGTCATCGTCGTCCATGGCGGCATCATCATCGTCATCCATGGCGGCATCATCATCGTCATCCATGGCCGCGTCATCATCTTCGGCTGCATCATCGTCGTCTGAGGTGTCAAGACCTTCGACGGCCGGGATGTTGCCGCACATGACAGCAGCGTCATCATCTTCAGACGCCTGTACGCTGACTGCATGCTCACCATTCAGAACGTCACCAAGCATGACGTCATCAACGGTGGTTACGGACTCGCCATCTTCGATGTTCTCGAGCTCGAAGACCACATCGCCGAGTTCGTCACATGTACCTTCGTAAACATTGACCGGGTGGACACCACCCTCGTCGCCAGCGCTGATGAAGACCGTGAACTCCACGCCTTCGTCAACACCACGGATCGAGGCGCCGCCGTTTACGCCAGAATCATCTACGCTATCCAGTGCAACACTGAAAATGTTCTGACCGGCAGCCGGCGCAATGGCTGCTATTGTGAGCAGCCCAGCTGCTACTAGAGAAATCCAGATTCGTTTCATGGGTAATACCCACCCTTTCACTCCGACTCGAAGCTCGGTCTTCCGCGCCATCTGGAAGACCGGTACGCGCTCGAGCACCGCCCGCCCTTGTGATACTCCGTCCGCGATACGATAACACCTCGCCGTGAATCGTTCAATCCCGATCTGAGGGATTTTGCTCCGAATACTGCCTCATTGACACAGATCGTCGATTCC
>SLFF01000261.1 GCA_007124395.1 Thermomicrobiaceae bacterium
CGCGACGAGGTGTTGGGCGAATTGGGCGACTTTGCCGGCCAGTTGCTGGAAGCGCTCGGCGGTTCCTCGCAAGAGGTATCGGCGGTTGCCGAGACGCCGTGAGCCGGCCGGCCCGCGTCCTGGTGTTGTGCGAGTATCCTTCGCTGCATGGCGGCGAACGGTCGTTGTTGGCGATGTTGGATCAGCCGGTTTTCCGGACCCTGGATATCCACTTGGCGGGACCGCCCGGAGCCCTGGCGACTGCGGTGCAACGTCGTGGATGGACCTATCTGCCCGTGTCCTGGCACGATCCGGGCGGCCGGCGCTGGCCATTGGAGCGTTGCCGTTTCCATCTGGATCAATTGATTTCCCGGGTCCGACCGGCCCTGGTCCACGCCAACAGTCTGGCGATGAGTCGTCTGAGCGGGCCGGTGGTCCAGTCCCGGGGTATTCCGAGTCTCGGGCATCTGCGGGACATCTTGCGGGTGAACCGGCGCGTGCGGAGTGACCTGAGTGCTCACTCGCGTCTGCTGGCGGTTTCTCAAGCGACGCGACATTGGTATGTGTCGGCCGGCTTGGATCCGGGCTGATCGATCAGGGAGGCTCGGGATCTGTTCCTGACCCGGACTGCAGCACCGCGATCGCCTGGGACGTGGCACCGGAGCACGAAGGGGATACGGTGACGGTTGAGGGGCCGGTTGTCGGGGCCTCGCACGTCGAGGGCGTCTCGGGCCAGCCGACATTCCTCAACGTGGGTGCCGATCACCCCGATCCCGATCGGTTCACCGTCGTCATCTGGAACGATGTCCGGGTGCAGTTCGATCAACCCCCCGAGACGCTCTTTTCCGGACAGGAGATCTGTGTTTCCGGTGAGGTTGCGATCTATGACGACGGCTCATCCCAGATCGTGCTCGATCGGCCCGGCGCGATTACCTACGCTGACTGATCGGGCGGACGGGATTCTCGCAGCAGCTGTTCGATCCGCTCCTGCTGTTGCTCAATCCGCTCGAGCCGCTGGTCGAAATCCTCGAGTTCCGCAATGCGCGCTTTCAGGTTCTGTACTTCCTCCGGATTTCCTGCATGACGGTTCTGGTATCGATTGCCTGCTCGTCCATGTCCATCGCCTCTGCAAACGCCTCGAGATCGAGGGTAACCGCCACATCTTGGGGCAACTGCGGCTGTTGCGCCAGTGTCGGTGCCTACCCACGCGGGTAGGGACGCGACGGGCCGGACTATACCGATGGGTGTGTCGATCTAAACAGACAAACCCCTAGACTCAACACATCGCCGAGTGGCGGACAGGAATCGCCAATGAACAGGGGAACGATTATGAAGACTACTCCACCAGACACAAGGGAACTGGAACAGAAGATACATGACACGCCGATCCGCGATCTGGTGGAAGAGTATCCCGGCGTGATGCCGGTTCTCAACCAGTGTGGAATCGATATCTGCTGCGGTGGCGGTCTGACGGTGCCGCAGGCAGCCGAAGCGCACAAGCTGGATCAGTTTGCGCTCAACAATCAGGTGATCCGAATCATCCGCGGGGAAGGGGTATAGCTATGGGTCCCCGGCTGGTGCCGCTCGTGATCGTCGCAGCGGTCCTCGGGTTTGTCGGTGCGTCAGCCGGGACGGCCCTTGCTCCGGAATTTCCGCGACTCTGGAACGCAGCGATCGGGCTCGTTATTCTCGGTGGAATCACACCGATGATCTATGCCGTCAACGCGCGGATTATTCCGGTCTTCAGTCGTCGTGACTGGCAGATGCCGAATCTGCTCGCCGCGGCGATGATCCTTGCTATTGTCAGTGGCTGGATAACGTTCATTGGTCGAGCCGGGGGCTGGACTGGCGTCGAAGCGATCGGCCTGCTGGCCGCGCTGGCAGGCGGATTGAGCTTTATGGCGAGCATTGTAATGCTGTTCCGCTCACCAGTTTCCGATCGACCTTCCCCACCCCCGCCGTTCCCAGAGCAATCGAATATCGATCAGACTGCAACGCAGTTCACCCGGCTGGCCGGTATGTGGCTGATCGTGGGACTCCTTATCGGTGCAGTGTCCGTGTTCTGGACACCATCCTTCGGGCGCTGGGAGCTTGTCTGGGCGCATGCGATGCTGATCGGCTGGTTTCTCTCGATGGCGAGCGGGGTCAGCTATCACGTTCTGCCCCGATGGAGTGGGCAGCACTGGCGCTGGCCGAGACTGCCGGCGATTCATCTCCGCCTGGTGCAGTTCGGCCTGCCAGTTATGGTGCTGGCGCTCGCGATCGACACCCAGTGGCTGTTCTTCGTGGCTGGCCCGGTCCAGACGATTGCCCTGCTGCTCTTCGTTGTCAATGTATTGCCGCAGGCTAGCGGCTTGCCGATGGTGCCGCGTATTGGAGTCACTGCAGCGAGCTGGATGCTGGTGATCGGCGTCACACTCGGTGCGGGGTTCGCAATCGATCCGATCAATCATGTGACGCTACGATTCACTCATGCGCAAACCAATCTGTTTGGCTGGGCCGGTTTACTGGTCTGTGGGGTCGGCTACTACCTGTTCCCCAGATTTGCTGGAAATGCGCTCGCCTGGCCGAGACTGGCCAAGATCCAGATGACGCTGCTCATCATCGCGGTGGTCATCAACGCCACCGTCTGGTGGTGGTATGTCTCCCGGGATGCCGGGGTTCAGACGTGGTTGATCGCATCTGGTCTGCTGATTACGGCGTCACTGGCAACCTGGGCGCTGATCGTCGGCAAGACATTCTTCTCGGCGTCCAGATCGTCCGTCGGGGCGTCAGTCCAGATGAAACCACGCGGCAAGGTGCCGATGATGCGACCTCGCTGACGTTCGTCTCCGTGCCGTCAACAGGGTGGAGTGGGAAGGGCCATGAGTCGATTTCGGATACTGGCAATCAGCACGATTGCTGTGGTCTACGGGTTGATCGTCTTCGGCGGCATCGTCCGGATTACCGATTCCGGGATGGGGTGTGGGCCTGACTGGCCTCTCTGCAACGGAGAGGTGATTCCCAGTGTCTGGACGATGGAGACGACGCTCGAGTACCTCCACCGCGTCATCGCGCTGGTCGTCATCATTCTTACGACTGCGCTGCTGATTGCTGGATGGAGAAAACGGCACGAGCATCCCGGCTACCGCGCTATTCCGATGGTTGCCGTCGCGTTCGTTGTGATCCAGTCCGGCCTCGGTGCGATTACCGTGCTGCTGGATCTTCATGCAGAAGTCACCACTGCCCATCACGCATTGGCGCAGATCTTTCTGGGGACGCTGATCGTTCTGGGTGTGCTGACCTTCCGACCCCGGCTGTCTGGAGGTCCCCCTCACCAGCCTTCGGGCAGCAGCCGGGTCACCCGGGCAGGCATTGTCGCGGGAGTGGCAACGATGGCACTCCTGCTCGCTGGCGCATATACGGCCACGACCGGCGCCGGCTACGCCTGTCCGGAGTGGCCGCTCTGCAGCGGGTACTACGTGCCTGGAACCGGATCGAGTCTTGTGGATACCCAGTTGATCCATCGCTGGCTGGCACTGATCAGCGCGCTGGCGATTGGCTATCTGATCTATGAGATCCGCCAATGGCGGAGCGACGCGTCACTGATGCTGAACCTCGCCTACGGCCTCGGCGTGATCATGCTGCTCCAGATCATGGTTGGAGCGGCAAATGTCTGGACACAGATGAACGATGTCTTTGCCGCGCTGCATGTGGCGCTGGCCACCCTGATCTGGGCATTGCTGGTTCTGATCGTGACGGTCGACAACCTTGTGCCGAAACCCGGACCGATGCCGATTGAAGCGGCCGATCTGCCGGAGTCGCTCGAACTCAGCAGCCAGAGAAAAGGAGCCTCATGATGGAGATCCCTTTGAGTAGTGCCAGACCCTCCATGACGTCGATCGATTTCGACGAGCAGCCGTTCATTATCGCCTGGGAGTTGACCCAGGCCTGCAACCTGGCCTGCGTCCACTGCCGGGCAGCATCCCAGTTGCAGCGTTCACCGGGTGAGCTGCGCTTCCATGAAGCGCGGAACGTGATCGATCAGATTGCGGAGTTTCCGGTTCCCCCCGTGCTGGTGTTTACCGGAGGGGACCCGATGCGGCGTCCGGATATCGTCAGCCTGGTCGAGTACGGCTCCGAGCGCGGGATTCGTTGCACGGTTACGCCAGCCGGTACGCCTCTGGCGAGCAAACGGCGCCTGACCGAGCTTCGTGACGCTGGAGTTGCCCGTATTGCCGTCAGCCTCGATGGGCCTGGCCCCGTTGAGCATGATGCGTTTCGGCAGGTCACCGGTTCGTTCAGCTGGACAGCCGGCATTATCGAAACCGTGAAAGAGCTGGAGATCGAACTGCAGATCCATACCACGCTCTGTCGACAGACCCTGCCGTGGATGGCGGAGATGGCCGACCTTGCCGACTGGTTCGATCCTGCCGTCTGGGCTGTCTTCTGTCTGGTTCCGACTGGGCGGGGAATGGCTACCGAGCCGATCTCCGCCGAAGAGTACGAGCAGGTATTTCCATGGTTGCTGGAACGGAGCCAGGAAGCATCCTGGGATCTCAAGCTCACCGAGGGCTACCATTTTCGCCGGATTCAGCATCAGCGACATGCCGGGCAGATGGTTTCGGGTCCCGGCTATCATGCCAGTCCTGACAATCTGATCGGCCGGGCGCCTCGAGCTGTGAACGCCGGGAATGGCTTCTGTTTCATCTCTCATACCGGGGACATCACTCCCAGCGGTTTCCTGCCTGTTGTGACCGGGAACGTGCGGCAGGACTCTCTGGCCGATGTCTATCGAAATCACGAGGTGTTTCAGCAGCTTCGACGCCCGGCAGAATTCACCGGAAAGTGTGGCGGCTGTTTCTATCGTGATATCTGCGGTGGATCACGCTCCCGAGCCTACGCCGCAACTGGCGACTATCTGGCCACGGATCCGGCTTGCGCCTATGTGCCCCCGAAGAGGTGATTTCCGACGATAGGCACCTCTCTGCATTTGTGGCTGACAGTGTGGCAGTCCCGCGAAACGTAGGCTTCCTTACGGTTTCACTGGACGGCTACCGGTACAGTTAAAGGGATAGTACAGCGCGGAACGCGCATTGCATAATCATAACCTGGCGTTGACTTCCGACGGGGATCAGGGCGATTACCTGGTCGGCGCCAGGCTCCTGACGGATTCTCCAGCAATTGCTTATCATCAGGAGATAATTGCGCAGACCAAGAGAGAGGTTCATCCTTGTTACGTCCAGACAAAGAGGGCCGGAGATTCGATCCGGATAAGCTGTTGCGAGCACCATTGACCCGCCGGGCATTCGTGGCTGGAGGGCTGGCGACGCTCGTTGCTGCCTGTTCACGGGATTCCGGAGACGACGATCAAGCGGAGGAAGCCGCACCGACGGTCGATGAGACCGAGGGGCTCTCTGCCGAAACACCGACCGCGATGCCTGAACCAACCGAACCGCCGGAACCCGAGCCTACGGCGACCCAGGTGCCGCCGACACCGGTGCCGCCGATTCCCGTTCCAGAACCCACACCTCCACCACCGGAGCCGACGCCGACACCGGTGCCGCAGCTCTCAATGTTCCAGCAGCTGAATCAGAGCTCAGCCTGGGAAGGTGCGGTTCGAACCCCGGCCGGTCACATTATGGGTCGGGTGAACAATGGATCACTGAACATCAGATCAGAGCCAGATATCGACGCTGATGTCGTCAGTACCACCTATGCGGGCCACACGCTTCAGATTTACGATGTTGTTCAGGGGTACCCGGTCGATGGCGATGATCGCTGGTTTCAGGTGGGCTCTAACGAATACGTCGCCGGAGCGCTGATGGAGCCGTTCGTGGCATCGACCCCGCCCGAGACGTTCGAGGACATGTGGCTGGACGTCAATCTGTCGAACTTTTACGCAGTGGTCTACAATTGGGGCACTCCAAGGTACGGAGCAATCATCACTGCTGGTCGAGGAGATCGGACTCCCATCGGCACGTTCCAGGTCATGTACCGTGTGCCCAGCGACACGATGGATTCGGCCACGGTCGGTATCGAAGAGGGTGATCCGGAATACTACTACCTCGAAGACGTTCGATATGTTCAGTACTTCAAGGATGGCGGCTATGCCGTTCACGGAAACTATTGGAGCGAGCCGCAGAACTTCGGGCGATTCTCCAGTAATGGCTGCGTCAGCCTCAAGAATCACGATGCGGAATGGGTCTGGGAGCTGACCGACGTTGGCTCGGTAGTCAATATTCACTTCTAGTTCAACGGAGTCTTCCGGTGCGGCCCCGGCGCCGCGGATGTAAGCGCGATCACAGTGCTGCTGGCATGAGTCAGAGTACGATCACGTTAACGGCAATCCGCATTAGCAAGCCAGACCGGAGGCACTATCGTGATGTCGAGCCAACTGCAACGGATGATCGTATACGGACTCGGTGCCGGGTTGGTGAGCTTTCTGGTACTGGCAATCAGTACCACGATCATCCCCAACCCGATCTTCCCGCGAGAAGAGGCTGTACGCATCTTTGATTATGTCGTGCTGGGAATCGTCACCGCGCTCGCTATCGGCCTGGGCGTGACCTACGCGATGCCGAAGAGCTGCCCGCTTCAACGCAACAAGCTGTACTCCGGTGGTGCGCTGGCGTTTCTCGCAATCGGCTGCCCTGTCTGTAACGTCGCCGTCGTTGCGCTGATTGGAACTGGCGGCGCAATGGCCTGGTTTGCTCCGGTTCAACCACTAATCGGAATCGCAGCAATCGGGATGCTCTCGTTCGCCCTGGCGATCCAGATTCGAGACATCCGACGGGCTCAGTCGCCTCCTGTGGTGAGCACACCCGCCCGATCAACCAGTACCAGCTAGAACTGTCACATTTCTGCTATGTACCGGTGAACTTCTCATCGGCTCTGATGCGCATCCACTGCTATGAATGAATCAGACAACTGAATTATCCGGGGCTCCGGTCCCGACACGCAATGCGAGGTGCGCTATGCGATTCTTTAACAATCTCCCCTGGATCGGCCTGGGTGGGTTTATGATCCTCCACGGCTTTGCTCATTCGCCGGCGATTCTCGGCTCCTGGAATCTCCTGTCCATCGATGACGTCTCACGGCAACCAAACTTCCTGCTCACGAACGTCAGTGAAGGCACTCTGTACGTTCTCGGCGGGATCTGGTTCCTGGCGGCGCTCAGCTTTGTCATCGCTGGAATTGGGGTGCTTCGAAAGGCATTCTGGTGGCCGATGATGACCGCGATCGCACTGGTCTTGTCATTCTCGATGACGATCCTCTGGCGACAGGATGCGGCGATCGGCCTTGTTCTGAATGGTGGCTTCATGGCGGTTCTGATGGCGATGTATCTCATGGGTCAGCTCGAAGAGCGCAAGTTCGCCTGACGGCGTAGAACAGGGTCTGCCCCATGAACGTAGAGCGGCTTCGCACATCGCTGATTCTCTCGACCGTCGTGCTGGTTC
>SLFF01000333.1 GCA_007124395.1 Thermomicrobiaceae bacterium
GATGAATCCGCACCGTGAAGAGCGCCTGGAAGAAGGCGATGAGCTGACCGTCGCCGGTCGTGACGATCAGCTGGAGAAGCTGGAGCTATAGACGGTTTCCTGGGCTGGATGATAGCCGGGGCGCGTGTCAGACCTCAGCCAACATCAATTCCGGCTCCCTGGCGACGTGCTGGTAAGCGTTCATTGCGTATTGCGATACCATGCGCTGCGCGTTGAAGAATGATCCGTTCAAGGCGATCGACCACCGGCCAATCGCGGCAAAGTCGAGCGGCCGCTTGTAGTACATTGGCGCAATCGAAAACTCGAGCTGGTCATACAATGATGAGATTTCCTGCTCGGTATCGCTCTCGGGTCTGTCGTTTCCGATTGCCCATCCCGTGATCCCTTCGACGTGGCCCTCGACCCACCAGCCGTCGATCACGCTCAGGCTGGGAACTGCGTTCAGCGCCGCTTTCATTCCACTGGTTCCGGATGCCTCAAGCGGCTTTTGCGGCGTATTCAGCCAGACGTCGACGCCGCTGCAGAACAGCATCCCAAGCGACATGTCGTAATCTTCCAGGTACACCACTCGTACCACGTCGCTAAGTTCCGATGCCGCCCGGTAGACTCGCCGTATAAGCTCTTTTCCGCCTTCGTCGCGCGGGTGGGCTTTGCCACCGAACACGATCTGAAAGGGGCCGAACCGGTCAGCAATTCTCCGGAGCCGGGCAGTATCGGTAAACAGCAGATCAGCGCGTTTGTACGGCGTAGCGCGACGAGCGAACCCGAGAGTCAGTACGAGTGGATCCAGCGTGGTACCTGTTCGTCGATCGATCTCATGAAAGAACGCTTCTTTTGCTTCCAGGTGAGCGTTGGCGACCGCCTCGAGCGGCAGGCTAACCGCATAGCGCAGATAGAGGTTGTCCTTTCGCCATTCGGGTATGTAGGAATCGAACAGCCGCTGGAAAGGAGGGCTTGTCCAGGTCGTCGCGTGTACGCCGTTGGTAATCGAGTCGATCGGGTATTGCGGAAACATGCTTCGGGCGACTTCCCCATGACGAAGCGCCACACCGTTGACGTATCGAGAGAATCGCAGTGCCAGGAACGTCATGTTGAGGGCCCCGTCCTGAAAACAGCTGGAGGCGCGAATGACCTCCGATATGTGCTCGCCCAGGACCTGTCGGACCAACTGCTCCGGAAACTGATCGTGACCGGCGGGAACCGGCGTATGCGTGGTGAAGACGCAGTGTCCCCGAACCGTTTCCAGATCGTGGTCGGTGAGATCGCCGGGCGGCCGACTATCGAGCTGCAGGCGAAGGAGCTCGATCGCCAGCAATGCCGCATGACCTTCGTTCATGTGAAAGACGTCGACATCGGTGTGACCGAGTGCTGAGAGCATAGCTACACCACCGAGCCCCAGAACGGCTTCCTGAGACAGACGGTAGTGTTGATCGCCGCCGTACAGGTTGTCGGTGAGCTTCTGTGCTTCGCTATCGTTCTCTGGCAGGAACGTATCGAGAAAATACACCGGAACGCGCCCACCGTTTACGCTCCCGTGAATCTCGTATCTCCAGGCTCGGATCTGAACAGGACGGTTGTCGATCTCAATGGTAACGATGGGATCCATTGCCTCGAGTTGCGCCGATGGATCCCAGGATCTGGGGCTCTCGGATTGATTGCCAACCGAATCGAGATGTTGCCGAACGTATCCCTGGCGGTGTAGCAGAGTGATCCCGATCATCGGCATATCAAGATCAGCGGCCGCTCGGAGGGTGTCGCCGGCCAGCACGCCCAGGCCGCCGGAGTAGGTCGGTATGTCTGGTGAAAGGCCAACTTCCATCGAGAAGTAACCGACGGTCGGGCCCGAGTATCGCTGGCGAGGTGTGATCATATTGCCCTTCTCTTCAATCAGCAGGTGAATACACTGCTTTACTTGACCGTCCACGTGCATAGCAAATGCTCAGTAAGGTGACGAGATGCTTTAGTCCATCATCATGTCGCGACGCCGGAAGGCGATTGCTCCGATTATCACGCCGGCAACCCCCAGCACGAGGAATATGGCGGACACCGTCAGGTTCGCGGCTTCCCCGGGAACCATCGGCTGATGCTCGAACGGCGAAAGCGTGATCAACCAGCCAGGGATGTCCAGGAATGCATCGAGCAACACCAGAAGGAAGCTGGTCAGCAGGACCGTGTAAAGGAGCGGCCCGGTGAGTTGTGGATAGATGCCGAAGATCAGCACGCCGAGACCCGTGAACAGGACGGCGATCGGAATCAGGTTCAGCCCGGCGCTCAGTGCATCGGCCGGCGCGAGCATCGTCCCAGTGATTGAGGTGCCGATCATTGCGGAGAAGCCGACCAGAAGGCTGATGATCACAATGCCGGCCAATCCAACCAGCACGTTCGTGATCAGCCAGCGGTGCCGCTCGAGCGGAAGAATCAGAAGAACGGTCAGACGACCAGTCGCTTCTTCTTCACGTATCGCGGCTACATGCCCGGCAGCAAAGAGTGCCGGAACCAGCACCAGCATCGTGATGATCAAACCGATATAGGCGGACGGATCGCCCGGATCGGACAGTCCGAATTCGCCGAGAAATGCCGCGAATGCCGGGAAGTCGACGATGAACTCAGCGAAATCGTTTGCCACCATCCCGAAGATTCCGGTGAGCAGCACCCCGACCAGGCTGAATCCGATCACTGCCGGCCGACTCTGCTGAACTTCATGCCACCAGAGCGATTTGTATGGTGGCTGTGGCCCGGCCGTTTCCTGATCGCCAAGCAACAGGCTGCCGTGGATCTCGCGCTGTTGTGCGAGGGTGGTTGCGACACCCGCCAGCACCAGTGTTCCGGCTCCGAAGAGCAGGAATGGCAGATTGCTACCCACTTCGATGGTTCCGATCTCGGTGAACCAGCCGAACGGGGTGAGCCAGGGTAGCCATTCTGGCATCTGTTCCAGGACGGAGAGGATGCGCATCGCCAGTGCGGCACCGATTACGCCGAGACCGATTCGAACTGCGCTGGATCGACTCGGGGTCAGTTGCACTAGCAGCGCTCCGAGCGCCGCAAAGAACGTGAAGCCACCGGCCATGCCACATGCAAATCGTATGGCTCCACTGGCGGAGATGTCCGAGATTGCCATCAGCGCGACGACGGTGAGAATCGTGTATGCCACGGCGAAGATCAATGGGGTAACCAGTGCCGAGAGAAAGAGTGCCCGTCGACTGAGCACCCCGCCGAGTAGGAGTTCGTCGTGTCCACGGTCCTCGTCACCCCGGGCGAGTCGAGTCGCTGCAAGCATTCCCCAGATGACAATTGCCGGGAAGAGCGGTCCACCGGCACGCCAGAGGGTGAATCCCTCGATCGTGTGGATCTGGATCGCCTTGCCGAACATCGCCTCGAATGCCGGATTGCCCTCGATCGACTGCGCCAGGGCGAGCCGCTCCTGTTCGGTCGGAAATGTGTCGATCCACACTCCGGCAACCACGGAAGCTGTGAGGACGAGCCCGATGATCCAGATCATCCCGGATGGTGCGATCAGGCGCAGGTGGTGTTTCAGTAGAACGAGCCAGATCCCAAGTGGAGTCGACCTGCCTTCTTCCGCGGTTCGGCTGGTGACGATCTCAGCGCTGGTCACGGGTGGGCTCCTCTCCATAGTAGGAGTGGAACAGCTCTTCAAGCGTCGGTTCACGTACCTGCAGGCTCGTGATCTCCGAGGTAGCCAGTGCCTTGATCAGCAGGTCGGTACTGCCGGTAACCTGCAATCGAAGCAAGCCATCTTCGATCTCGATATCTTCGATACCGGGAACCTGATCGAGCACCGGTGGTGTGCCTCGATACATAGCCTCTACCGTTCTCGCGGAGAGGTGCCGGAGTTCCTTCAGGGTGCCGTACTCCACCAGACGACCGTTGCGCAGGATGGCGACCCGATCGCAGGCTGTCTCTACTTCACTGAGTACGTGCGATGAGAGAAGCACAGTCTGCCCGCGTGCTTTGGCTTCGCGCAGTACCGACTGGAACTCCTGCTCGAGGATCGGATCGAGCCCGCTCGTCGGTTCGTCCATGACTAGCAGGTCGGCACGGGTCATCAGTGCGGCGATCAGTGCGATCTTCTGCCGGTTACCCTTGGAGTAGGTTCGACCCTTCTTGTTCGGATCGAAGACGAAACGCTCAGTGTAGTGCTGTCGGATCTCTTCGTCGTATCCACCGTAGATAGCACCAAGCAAGTCCAGAATCTGGCCACCGGTCAGGTTCGGCCAGACGTTGAACTCGGAGGGCACATACGCCAGTCGCCGGTGAACCGCGACCGGATCCCGCCAGCTGTCGTAACCGTAGACCGTGGCCTGCCCACTGGTTGGTTTGATCAGCCCGAGGAGCACACGCAACGCAGTCGTCTTGCCCGCGCCGTTCGAACCCAGCAGTCCTACGACTTCACCTTGCTGAAGCGTCATTGACAGATCATCGAGCGCCACGGTTTGCCCGAATCGTTTGGTGACCCGATCGAACTCGAGAACTGAACTGGCGTGATGTGCCATTTTATGCCTCCTGGTGTGCGGCTACGATGAATGGTCAGCTACACCGACTGCAGATCCCGCCGTCCGAAGCCGATGACTCCGAGGATGATCAACCCGATGGCTATACCTGTGAGAACCACGATCGAGAGCAGTGTGAACTCTCCGCCAGGTAGCTCGGGTACGTGCTCGAACGGTGATGCGTTGTACATCCAGCCCGGCATGTTGAGCAGGTCCCCGAATAGCCCGGCCGTCACGGCGAAGAGCAATACGACCCACGGTACGGCCAGCCCTTTCGGGAAGAATCCGAAGAAGACACTCACCAGTCCGATCAGCAGCCAGATTGCCGGAACGTAGGCCAGCGCTGCCCCGATGATCTGCCAGAAGAGATTCGTGTCGTTCTGGTCGATAGCGGAGAGCACACCCAGTGCGCCTGCTCCGAGCAAGAGGACGATTGCCGATCCGACCATGGCGATCAGCAGGTAGCTGCCGATCCAGCGGCTTCGTCCGAGCGCAGTTGAGAGCAGTGCCTCGGCGTGCCCGGCGGTCTCTTCGGCTCTGGCGCGAAGCACCGCAGGGATCGCGAAGCCGGTGGCCAGCATCGCCAGAATCAGCACCAGGAACCCGATCAGCGAGTCAAGCAGGCTGATACCTTCAAATGCGGCTACGAACTCGGCCATCTCCGGATTGTCGGCGATCCATTCCGAGATCTCTCCGATGGTGCTGCCGAACGCGATGCCGAGCACGATCAATCCGATGCTCCAGCCGATCAGGCTACCCCGTAGTTGACGGAAGGCGAACCCGACTGGATGGGCCAGGCCGTCCGACGCATTGGCCTTGCCCGGCCTGGGACGAACCAGTCCGGCGGCAACATCGCGACGGACATTCAGGGCAAAGGCGACGCTGACCAGCGCGATTGTGGTGATGCCGGCCAATGCGAGTGGCCACCATCGCTCATCGACGAACGGCCGCATCGATTGCGCCCAGAACAGCGGCGAGAACCAGGAGATCACGCTGCCCTGCACATCGCCGATGGCCCGTATCAGGAAGGCCGCGGCCACGACCATCGCGCTGACACTGGCAGCTCCCCGACCGAACTCGATCATCTGCGCCACCACCAGGGCAACACCTGCGAAAACGATCCCGGTGGCGGCAACCCCCGTCCCGACGGCGAGAGACCCGGCAAACGCCATGTCTTCGCCCACCACGGGCAGGAGCGTGGCAATCAGAACGCCGTTGAGCAGGTGAGCTGCTGACACGACGATCAGTGCCGCTGCTGGTTGGGCGAACGATCCGACCGTACTCGCCCGGATGAGCTCCAGCCTCCCGGTTTCTTCCTCACGGCGGGTATGCCGGATGATCAGGAAGACGCTCATGAGCGCTGCGGCAACCGCCACGTAGAGCAGAATCTCGGCGGCAACCATCACCCCGAACGTGTAGTCGTCCAGCCCGTACCCGGGTCCACGCATCAGGTTGGCGATCGGATTGTCCCAGAGATCGGCGCGGGCCTGCCGATCGGCTTCGGTGGCGTAAATGCCCGGAAGACTGGACGCGAACAGCAGCACGAATCCGGTTATGCCGACGATCCAGATCGGGAGTCGCAGGCGGTCCCGTCTGAGGATGAATCGAATGAGGGTTCCGGTTCCTGCGAACTGGTTCATGCCACAACCTCCTCCTTCTCAGGCTCGGCGAGTTCCTCGGCCGTCAGCTCTTCACCGTAGTGGCGCATGAACAGCTGCTCCAGCGTCGGTGGCTGGCTGACCAGATTCCGGATACCGAGTGCGGCAACTTCGCTGATCACTGGCCCGAGCTTGTCGGTATCGACATCGAATTGAACCCGGCCATTGTCCAGGCTGAAGTCGTGGACACCGGGCAGGTGGATCAGATCGGCAGCCGGTCGTTCGGTTTCAGCGGTTACCGAGGTTCGGGTCAGATGTCGCAGCTCCTGCAGAGTTCCGCTCTCTACTGTCTGACCCTGTCGGATGATCGTGACCCGCTCACAGAGCACTTCCACCTGATAGAGGATGTGACTGGAGAGCAGCACCGTTTTGCCGGCGGCCTGTTCCTCCTTGATGCACTCCTGGAAGATCACTTCCATGAGTGGATCGAGGCCAGATGTCGGTTCATCCATGATCAGCAGGTCGACATCCGACGAAAGCGCCGCGATGATCGCCACCTTCTGCCGATTGCCTTTGGAGTAAGTTCGCCCCTTCTTGGTGGGGTCGAAATCGAACCGCTCACAGAGTTCGGCCCGCTTTTTCGGATCCAGTCCACCGCGAAGCCTCCCGAGAACATCGATCGCCTCCCCGCCGGTCAGTTCCGGCCAGAGGTTGACGTCTCCCGGGACGTAGGCCAGCCGCCGGTGGAGTTCGACCGCATCTGCCCAGGGATCTCCACCAAAGAGTCGCGCAACTCCGCTATCGTGCCGGAGCAAGCCGAGCAGAACCCGGATCGCCGTCGTCTTCCCGGCACCGTTCGGGCCGAGGAAGCCGTGGACCTCTCCGGGATTGACTGTGAGATTGAAGAAATCGAGGGCTCTAACCGATCCGTAAGTCTTCACGACGTCCTTCATTGAAATTACCGGGGTCATGGTTGCCATCACTCCTGTCGTTGGTGGCTCGAACCGACGGGTTGAGGGTCCGGAACCTCTGGTCGCGTACTCGATTCCAGCCGAGGCATGTTGTCACCCGCTTAATCGTGATGGCGAAATGGTTTAGGAGTCCTGAAGGATCGAGCGGTAACGTTACAGATTTGTGGAATTGCGATTGCCAGGCGGAGACGTTGTGTGCAGGGACAGTTCTGCTGCTATGGCAGAGAGTGTCCCGCTCCGGTGCGAGATACCGGACATTGGCAATCATTCAGGAGGTATTCGTGAAGATTCTGCGCTACAGAGTCGATGGTGCGTCTCATTTCGGCATTAGGGCGGC
>SLFF01000296.1 GCA_007124395.1 Thermomicrobiaceae bacterium
CCTGATCGTAATAGCCACCCCGGTTTTCGTTGCAGATACTCTCCGCCACCGTGATCTGCACATGATCGATGAACGTCCGGTTCCAGATCGGCTCGAAGATGCCGTTGGCAAACCGGAACGCCAGCATATTCTGAACCGTCTCTTTGCCCAGATAGTGATCGATCCGGTAGATCTGCTCTTCGGCAAAGTACTTCAGGAGCGTTTCATTGAGCTCACGCGCACTCTGAAGATCGTGGCCGAACGGTTTTTCGACGATCAGCCGGGTCCATCGATCATCATCCAGCGGATGGACCATCCCGTGATCGGCCAGATGATGCGCAATGTCCGCATAGGCTGGGGGTGGCGTCGCCAGATAGTAGACCCGGTTGCCGCTGGTGTTGCGTTCCCGATCGAGCCGATCGAGTTCTTCGTTCAGGCGGGCGTAATCGTCCGGGGACGAAAAATCCCCGGAAACGTAGCTGACACCCTGCTCGAAGTTACTCAGCAGGCCTTCATCGATCGGGGTACGCCGGGCGAACTGCTGGATCGACTCACGCACCTCTGCCCGGAACTCTTCATTGGTCTTCGGGCTGCGCGCGTATCCGATGACGCTGAACCCTGGCGGGAGTAGACCTTCCAGGGCGAGGTCATACAGTGCGGGCATCAGCTTCCTGCGGGTGAGATCACCTGATGCGCCGAAAATGACCATTGCACAGGGTGATGGCAAGCGCTCGAGGCTGAGCCCTTCACGAAGTGGATTGTCAAGCATCGTCTGCGATACGTCTGGCTCCACCGTGATCTCGCAATCAGCGTGTTGCTCGGTTGTTCAGTCCGTCTGCCCTCGCCCCACCAGACCGGTTTGCGGGACGGGGCGACACGGAGGTCGCCGTTCTACCGGCCAACGCCAGTGAGAACCGTTCTAGTCACTACTCGATTTCACTGCGTGACCACCGAATTCCTTTCTCAACGCCGCAACGACACGGGCCGAGTAGGAGTCTTCCTGTCGGGATCGGAACCGCATCATCAACGCCAGCGTTAGAACCGGCGCCGGAACGGCGGTATTGATGGCCTGCTCGATCGTCCAGCGGCCCTCGCCCGAATCTTCGACGTAGCCCCGGATCGCTTCCATCTCCGGGTCCGCGTCGTAGGCACGTCCTGCCAGCTCGAGCAGCCAGGAGCGGACAACGGAACCGCTGTTCCAGAGATCGGCGACCCCCTTCATGTCGAAGTCATAGGGGGAAGCTTCCATGAGCTCGAATCCCTCGGCGTAGGCCTGCATCATGCCGTACTCGATCCCGTTGTGGATCATTTTGGCGAAGTGCCCGGCGCCGTTTTCTCCGACCAGTTTGTAGCCGTTCTCCGGGGCAAGGGTTTTGAAAGCGGGCTCAACGTGCTTGAAGCTCGCCTCATCGCCACCGATCATCAGGCAGTAGCCGATCTCGAGCCCCCAGATCCCGCCACTGACGCCGATATCCATGTAGTTGACGTTGTGGCTTCGAACCTTCTCGGAGCGTTCGACACTCTTCTCCCAGTTGGAGTTGCCACCGTCGATCAGAATATCTCCGGCATCGAGGCGTGGAAGCAGATCATCGATCATGCTGTCGACGGGATCGCCGTGCGGCACCATCATCCAGATGACGCGAGGCGTCGAGAGGCTGCTGATGACTTCCTCAATGGAGTTTGCGCCGATGGCTCCGTCCTCTTCGGCCTCTTTGACCGGCTCCGGGCTGCGGTTCCAGGCGATGACCCGGTGGTCATCCCTTCGCAGCCGTTTGACCATGTTGCCACCCATACGTCCGAGGCCGAGAATTGCCAGTTCCATAGATGATCTGCTCCCTGTTCTGTCAGGCCCGACATGATCGGACCGGTTGGTCTACTTGATCGCGGCGGATAGGACTGAGCTGACGATTTCATCCAGCGCGGCGATTTCATCGCCACTGGTGACCAGCCGGAGAACCGGCCGGGCTCGCTCCTGCATCGCCTGAAAATCGCCCAGCGCCTGCGCGGCAAACAACACATCGAACGGATAGTCCCGATCCGGGATGTCGATTTCATGGTCCGGCAGGGTGACGATCTGCAGGAATGCACCCATCGGCGGGCCCCCCTTGTAGAGCTGGCCGATCGAGTGCAGGTAGCGTGGTCCATACCCGAGTGTCGTGGCGACGCCGAGTCGATCCCGCAGCAGTCTGCGAATCTCATTGAGCCTTTCCTGGACCTCCGGCCGGGTATCGGTGTAGGCCAGAATCGCCACATAGTCACCCAGTCTGATCTGATTGAGGAACCAGGTGAACGGATCGCGCAGTGCAGCTAGATCTCCCCCCGCGACGGAGACGGCATCTGATGCCTGGGTTGCACTGGGGATGGGCAATGACCCCTCTTCCCGGTACTGATCCAGAAGCTGGTTGGTCAGATCCTTGGCTTCCTGAACGTTCGGCTCATCGAACGGATTGATATCCAGTACCGCTCCGGCGAATGCGGTAGCTACTTCCCATCGATAGAACTCGGAAGCCAGATAGGAAACGTCAGGCATCGCGATTCGGATGATCGGGTGTCCTTGCTGCTCAACGGTGCGCAGGAACGCCTCGATCGATTCGTCTGGATCGTTCATCAATTGCATACCAACGAAGACGCGATCGGACCCGTATGATGCAGCGGTCGACGCATTCTCCTTGCTGATCGGGACGATGCCGGTGCCCTCTTTGCCGGTGCTCTCGGCAATGAGCTGTTCGAGCCAGTCAGCCAGTCCGGAGATCGAGTACGGCAGCACGAAGGTGAGCTTGTCGCGCCCCTGACGGGCGAGTGCGCCAATGGTTGCGCCGAGGCGCAGATCTGCATTGTCGTTCGGGACATGCTTGAGCAGTTCGGCAACGTCCACTCCGATGATCGCTGCCGGGATCAACCCGAAGTAGGAGATCGCCGAGTAGCGTCCACCGATGTCTGCAGGGTTGAGATAGCAGCCACGGAATTCGAGCTGCCTGGCCTGTTCTTCCAGCGCTGATCCCGGATCGGTGATCGCGATGAAGTGCTTGCCTGCCTGTTCGGCGCCGACCTCTGTCACCACTTCCTGCCAGAAGTAGCTCATCAGCGTGGCGGTCTCGACGGTCGAGCCCGATTTTGAACTGACGATGAACAGCGTCTTGCTGAGATCGCTTTCATTGCGGATGCGGACGATCGTGTCCGGGTTGGTTGTATCGAGAACTCGCAGCGACGGGAACCCATCTCGGCTTCCCAGGCTGTCGTGCAGGACTTCCGGAGCGAGACTGCTTCCGCCCATTCCGAGCAGAACTGCCCGGGTGAATCCGGCCTGCTTGATGTCTGCGCTCAACTGCTCGAATTCATCCCGCTTGTTGAGCATCAGTTTGTGAGCATGAACCCAGCCGAGACGGTTGGCAATCGTCTTCTGGACCTCTGGATCGTCACTCCAAAGCGATGGGTCACCAGCCAGCAGTTTCGTTGTCGCCTGCTGGCCTTCGAGTTTTCCCAGCGCTTCTCCGATCGGTTCCTCGCAGGATTCCATGTTGGACCAGGAGAGATTGGCGCCCGGCCCCTGAAGTTTCCGCATTTTTCCGCTCAGACCGGCGAGCAGCTGATCATAGGATTCGGCAAAGAGCTCGACACCCTTTTCCTGCAGATTGCGTGTTACATCGTGGTAGTCGATACCGAGTGCGCCAAGCTCATCGAGTGCCTGCTGAGCCGCATCGACGTCGTCTTCGATTGCGACCCTGACCGTCCCGTGATCCCGGAAAGCATCGACGGAGGCGGGTGCCATCGTTTCGACAGTGTGCGGGCCAATCAGCGCCTCGATGTAGAGCGTATCCGGATAATCCGGATTCTTGGTGCTCGTGCTGGCCCAGAGCGGTCGCTGAATCTGTGCGCCCTGCTTCTGGAGCTCCGCGAATTCAGGGTTGTCGGTAAAGCGTTTCCGGAATTCCTGATAGGCAATCCGGGCATTGGCAATCGCCACTTTGCCGCTCAGTGCTTCGGCACGGGCGCGGGCATCGGGATCACTCCCGGATTCGATGATCGCCTGCAACCGGCTATCGACTTCGGAATCGACCCGGCTGACAAAGAAGCTGGCAACCGACGCCACCGTATTGAGGGGGCGGTTGGTCTCTACCCGCTTCTTCATCGCGCGGAGATACGCCTCGGCGACACTAATGTAGCCATCGAGCGAGAAGAGCAGGGTAATGTTGACGTTCACCCCATCGGTGAGCAGCGTCTCGATGGCGGGAACCCCTTCAGTGGTTCCCGGCACTTTGATCATCACATTTGGCCGGTCAACCGCACCGAAGAGCCGCTTGGCCTCGGAAATCGATCCGTCGGTGTCATAGGCCAGAGAGGGTGGGAGCTCGAGGGACACGAATCCATCAGCGCCACCGGTCTCATCGTAGAGCGGGCGAAGCTTATCGGCGGCGTTACGGATATCTTCGATTGCCAGCAGCTCGAAAACCTGCTCCACCGAGTGGTCTTCGCTGGCGAGCTCGGCAATGTCGGAATCATAGGAGTCACCGCTGGAAAAGGCTTTCTCGAAGATGGTGGGGTTCGATGTGATCCCGCGGAGACCATCATTATCGATCAGTCCCTGTAGCTCTCCAGACGAGATCAGCTCTCGACTGAGATTGTCGAGCCAGAAACTCTGACCAACATCGGCTAGCTGGCGAAGCGGATTACTCATGGTGGTTCCCTCCCGGCGAACGGCGGAGTTTCTCGAGCTCGAAGTGATTGGCGATGAGGTACCTGAACTCGTTGATAATGGCGACGGTCGGCGAATGCGCTGAGGGCGATACGCCAAGGCGTTCCCGCGATTGTGTCACATTCGCGTCAGATGAACATCATTTCTTTGTTTCTCAGAGTATCGTACAACGCGCGGCACTTGTCATCTGCCGCAATTCATACACCGGGAAACCGCTTTCGCAAACGATACGTAGATTAATGTGACGAGCCTTTGAGCGATGAACTGACTCGTCTCTTGATACAAACGTGGAGCACGCCCGTGCTTCCGACCTTCCCTTCCCGCGGGGATCGGGCCATTCTGGCCCGATCTTCGTATTTCTGTGACCGGCAGACGTGCTGGAAAACTCATGATAGACTGCCGTCCGGACACCTGCTGGCAGTCGTTTCCGGCTGCGTGTTAAGATGTCTGTCCGGTGTAATTCGATGCTGGTGTGACGGGCTGAATCGAGCCCGGGTCGAGGTCGTCCAATGCAGGGGAAACAACTCTGGCAGGCCGCGCTGGAAGATCTTCAGCGAAGCCTCTCGCGGGCCAACTATGAGACGTGGCTGCGCAACACGCAAGTGGTGGGCTTCGAGGACGATTGCGCGACAATCGGTGCCCCGAACACCTTTGCCGTGGAGCAACTCCGCACCAAGTTTGCGGTACCGATTCAGAAGACGCTCTCGATCATTGCCGGGCGCCCAATCGCCGTGCAGTTTGCCGTTCTGCAGAATGGGCAGGCCGCCGCATCGTCCCGGAAATCACGTTCCTCTCGGAAGTCGGCTGCGGATTCGCCACCCGAGGCGCACACCAGCTGGACGGACACTCCACCAGTAACCCCGGTCAAGACACCTCCAGAGGTGGCCGCGCACCAGATGGAGCTCACGGCCAAACCGGAGCATGGTCTCAACCCGAAGTACGTGTTCGAAAACTTTGTCGTGGGATCGAGCAATCAGCTGGCTCACGCGGCAGCGATGGCAGTGGCAGATCGGCCGGCGGAAGCGTTCAACCCGCTTTTCCTCTACGGTGGTGTTGGTCTGGGCAAAACTCACCTCTTGCACGCAATCGGCCATCGGGCCTGGTCTCGCCAGACCGATCTGAGCATCAAATACGTCTCCTCTGAATCGTTCATGAATGATCTGATTCATGCAATCAGGCAGCAGAAGACCGAGGACTTCCGGAATCGCTACCGGACGATCGATATTCTCATGGTCGATGATATCCAGTTCATTGCCGGAAAAGAGAGCACGCAGGAGGAGTTCTTCCACACATTCAATGCGCTGCATCAATCCGGTAAACAGGTCATCATCAGCAGTGATCGGCCGCCAAAATCGATCCCGACGCTGCACGATCGCCTGCGATCCCGCTTCGAGGGTGGATTGATCGCCGATCTCCAGCCACCGGATGTGGAGATGCGCGAAGCGATCATCGCTGAGAAGGGACGTGCCCTCGGCCACGAGGTGCCACAGGAGGTAGTGCAGTACATTGCCCGGAAGATCGAGAGCAATATCCGGGAACTGGAAGGTGCGCTGAACAAGATCATCGCGCTGGCCGATATCTACAAACGTCCGCTGACGATCGATCTGGCCGTGCAGGCATTGACGGATCAGGCGATGGAGCAGCGGCGCAAGGAGGTTACAGCTGACCAGATCATCGATGCGGTGATCGACTTCTACGGGATCAGCCGGGCCGAGATCGCGGGCAAGGGTCGTCGGAGAGATCTGGTTCGTCCGCGGCAAATCGCGATGTACCTAATCCGTGAAGAGGCCGGATCATCACTGGTCGACATCGGCAATTCACTCGGTGGGCGGGACCACAGCACCGTGGTTCATGGCATCGAGAAGGTCGAGACGGCGCTAGATGCCGACCAACGGCTCCGGGATGAGATTATCGACCTTCGCGAACGCCTCTACAGCTCGCCGGTCGCCTGATCAGGCCGTAATCAGCTGTCCCGAGTGCTGGTTCACCAGTTCATCCTGCGGGACAGGCAGAATACTCCAGACATAGACGTCAATGTGACGAGCAAAGTGCAGGACTGGTTCGGTTTCCGGGAGTTGAATCCCGGCAGCCCGGGCCATGGTGTTGATCCGGATATCGGCTTCGGCATTCTGCAGTGGCCAGGGGAGATGGTCGATTTCCGCGCGCCAGATGAGCCCCCCGAGATACCGGGTATACAGGCAGTAGCGCTCGGTAAGGAAAAACTCCAGCGTTCCCGGTTCGGCATGAAAGACATCACTGACCGGCCGGTATTCTCCATGGAACGTCGCGACCTCACCGCGTGAGTCAGTCCGCGTTGTTCGGTAGTGGATGCCGTCGCGAACCCGATCTACCCGAGCATCGCACATGAAATAGGGCAGTCCAAACGTCAGGCGAGCACCTTCGACAGCCATACGGCTGGCGGCGTCCAGACTGAAGAAGAAGACACCCGGTTTTCCACCAGCGGTCATATAGGTGCGGCAATTGATTTCCGGAAATCCGGCGGCACCCGGGATCGGTGGCAGCCCGCGCCATCGGATACGGCTGAGCACGAACGGCGTAACGCCGATCCATGCCTGACCGTTGAATGTATCCAGTTCCAGCTCTGGCGGTAGTAGCGGGCGGATGATCGCTGGATCGACCGGAACGTGGACGAACATCAAGTCCTTCCACGATTGCTTCATGAGCCACGGCGATTTCGGGGCATCCCAGGGGCGATTGTTCG
>SLFF01000269.1 GCA_007124395.1 Thermomicrobiaceae bacterium
CGGCGGTAGTTGATCTCCTCGCTGGCCCGGCGCCAGTAGGTGAGGCGGTAATTCTGAACGCTGAGGAGTCGCTCCAGCCGATCGAAACTTTCCGCATCGCCGGGGAGCCCGTTAAACTGCTCCAGAACGGTATCGAACGCGGTCTGAATCGATTTCCCGCCCCGGTAGAGGTTCCACAGCCGGCGACCCATGCCGCTGGCAATCTGATCGTTCTCCACCGCATAGCCGTACCCGGCATCGAGCTCACGGGAGTGCTCGATCAACTCGCCCAGCTCCATCTCGGCCGGGGTCTCTTCCTCGCCGACCTGATCACGATAGACGTGCCGGACATCGGACAGGACCTGCTTGTAGGTTGCTGGCTCGATCGGAAAGCGATTCTCGTAGTAGTGAACCGCCAGTCCCCGCTCATCGATCCCCAGCTTCAGCTCGCTGTTCTCCAGAATGGTCCCGAAGTGATCACCCAGCGTTGGCAGGACCACTCTACTGAAACCACGATCCCAGTCGATGTCGAAGTAGTGAGCATACCGGGAATACTGACCGTGCTCCAGCACATCGACCCACCACTCATTCTTGCTGTTGACCGCCATATGATTAGGCACGATATCCAGAATCAACCCCATACCGCGGGAAGCTAGCTCAGCCAGCAGTTCCTGGAAGTCCGACTCTTCACCCAGTTCCGGGTTCAGGCTGGTGGGATCGACAACATCATAGCCGTGCTGGCTCCCCGGCGTGGGAGTCAGCAACGGTGAAGCATAGATGTGACTGATCCCGAGCTTCTGCAGGTACGGGAGCAGGTCAATCGCATCACGAAAGCCGAAGTCCGGGTTGAACTGAAGCCGGTAGGTCGATGTCGGAGTCGCGGGCATATCAGGCTTCTACTTTCACTCGGAGTGTTTCGCCGAGACGCTGGAACTTCTCCGCCCGCTCGGCGGCTTCCTCACTCGAAGTGTCCTGCAGGAAGCGCTCTCCAGTATCGCTTTGCAATACATTGTAGTAGGAGTTCTGCGCCTGCCAGAGATTTACCTCGAATGGCAACTGCTGCGCGACTTCGGTGAACGAAACCAGCCGCTCCAGGTTCTCGTCTTCTTCCGGGTTCTCCTCGAACTCTCGAGCGATCTGATCAATCGTCTGACTCAGCACGTAGCTCAGCTCTTCATCATCGAGCTTGATCTTCCACTGCTTGACCTCATCCAGCAGAGTCTTGATCTGATCGAGGTCCGCCTCCGGATTGGAGAACTCCGCCCGCAGGCGTGTGTTGAGCACAAACTCACTCGTCATCTCGAACGCGTCCGGCAAGGGCGCTCCGATGTCCGAGAGGAAGTGCATCAGCGCCGCGTGATCTTCATGGAGATGGGAATAGACGCTTGCCGCCTGCTCCAGTGAAGAATCCAGAATGATGTTCAGGATTTTGCGCTGCTCGTCACGGAAGAGTGACCGGATCGAGTAGTTGTGTGACTCGAAGTGCCGGTCCAGCGCGCGAACGACCTCGGGGAACTCGGCCCGATGGAAATGCTCTGCCAGCTCATCCTTCAGCTCCTCGTACGTATGAAGACTCTGGTAGGGCCGCACCCCGCCAAGCAGGTTGTGGTCACCGAAGTGACATACGCCAAAGGCGAGCTCCTCCGACTCACCGGTAATACTGGAACTCATCCGCACTCTGCCCATATGCAGACTCGCCCGCCCGGCAATCAACCGCCGGGAGTCGAGAATCTCCGCCGTATATGCGAAGACATCGTTTTCCTCTTCGTATTCCTCGAAGAGTGAGCTGATGGCGAAGTGGGCAGCGATGTCTTCCAGATCAACCATTGCCGGTTTGACCATCTTGTTGAAGATGTCCCGACCATCGCCATGCTCGGGGAGGTTACTCTGCGCCACCGAGAGCCGGTCCAGGAACTCTTCCTCGATCGAATCGCCAACGACATCCTGAGCGAGCTGGACGGCGCGCCCGGCATACTGAATAACCTGCACAGTCTCCAGACCCGAGAGTTCGTCGAAGAACCAGCCACAGCTCGTGTACATGAGCATCGCATAGCGCTGCATCTCCAGCAGCTTGAGCGCTTTTATTCGCTCGGCTTCATCGAACTGCTTACTGCCGTACTTGAACAGAAATTCATCGACCCTGTTGCGGTCGAAGATAACGGCGATATATTCGTCGCGCGCTTTCCACGGATCGTTCAGCAAGCCTTTTGAATGCTTCTCGTACTCGCTTGCCAGCCGATCCCGCAGCCAGTCCAGTGATTCACGCAATGGCTGGCGCCACTCCTGGTTCCATTCAGGACGTCCACCTGAGTTGCAACCACAGTTGGCCCGCCAGCGCTCGATACCGTGTACACAGCTCCATGAGCTGTCTTCATAAAACTCGGCCTCGAAGGTCGCCTCATGCCGGGCGAGATACGCGGCGTAGTTGATAACCTCGACGCCCTCGGTCTCTTCAACCATGTGAAGTGCGTAAGACAGCGCCATTTCACCATGTCGGTGATGGTGGCCGTAGCTTTCGCCGTCAGTCGCAATGTGCAGTATCTGCGGCCAATCTCGATCTTCGTCGAATCCGCTCATCAATCGCTCGGCAAACGCCTCACCGCTGGAGAGCAATCCTTCGAATGCGACAGCCTGGGAAATCGGCCCATCATAGAAGAACACATGGATCGTCCGCCCGGATGGAAGATTGATCAGATACGGACGGGTTGGATCGACCTCACCGCCGGTGACGTCCGTCCACTCTTTTGTGCCGATCTCCCGGACTCGATGAGCCTGGAATGGGGAGAGTACCGTGAATTTGATGCCAAACTCGGCCATGATATCGAGCGATTCCAGATCAACGGCGGCCTCCGGCATCCACATTCCGGCCGGATCTCGTTCGAAGCGTCGTCGGAAATCCTCGATACCCCACCAGATCTGTGTGTACTTGTCGCGAGTGTTCGCAAGCGGCAGGATCATGTGATTGTACGCCTGCGCCATAGCCGAGCCGTGGCCATCAAACAGCTCCTGGCTCTCTTTGTCGGCATCCAGCACGGTCTGATAGACGCCTGGAGCTTCGGACTCCAGCCAGGTCAGCAGAGTTGGCCCGATGTTGTAGCTGATTCGGGCGTAGTTATTGACAATCTGTTCGATTCGTCCGTCGCCATCAAGAATCCGGGAAGCACCGTTTGGCGCATAGCACTCGGCGGTAATTCGCGCATTCCAGTCATGGAACGGAAAGGCCGAATCCTGCAACTCAACAGCTTCCAGCCAGGCGTTCTCTCGCGGGGGCTGGTAGGAATGAAAATGGACGCATACGTATCGTTCCAAGCGTGTTCTCCGTATCCATGACTCAATGAGCCGGGTAAGTGCGATTGTTGATCAATTGAGCCAGACACCTTCGTATGGGCCATTATTCTCCGTGACCCCGGTTGTCGCGACATGCTGGCTTGCCGATGTTCGTGCTTAAAGTCGTTTCGAATAGTCTCTTCGATCAGGGCGAGTTCGCCGTATAGACCAACAGGCTACGGCCTGGCACCGTCATTGTCGCAACACCACCGGTAACGGTAATCATTGGCGGTTCCTCTCCAGAACCATCCCACTGTGAATCGAGAGAATTGAGGATCGGACGCCAGTCCAGCGCCGGGAGATCGATCGTGATTTCCACCGGGCGGGACTCCAGGTTCACCAGAATGAGACAAGATCCGGCATCGTGCCCCCGCTGAATTACCAGCACCATCGTGCCGGGAATACTGGTCACCGATTGCTGCGACAGATCCAGGTTGCTCAATGCCGGGGTCTCACGCCGGATCCGGAGCAATTCTCGATACCAGGCGAACATCGATCGATGTGGCTCGGTTGACTTCAGATCATGGTTCAGCTTCGAGTGCTTGAAGGTCAACTCGGCCTGCGGATCAGGCACGTCTCCCTGCCAGTTGAACGCCTCGAACTCGCGGCGACGGCCCTCCTGCACGGCCTTCACCAGATCAGGATCACCATGACTGACGAAATATTGAAACGGCGCAGGCTCGCCATACTCTTCACCTTGGAACAGCATCGGGACGAACGGTGAGAGGACGGTCAGGCCAGCGGCGAGTTTCAACTGCTCGAGATCAAGCAGTGTGGTCAGTCGATCACCGGTTGCTCGATTGCCGATCTGGTCGTGATTCTGGGAGCAGACGACGAAGCGGCGGCCATCGGCGGTCCCCGGCCAGCGCCCATGACTTCGCCCCCGGTGCCGGGAGAATTGCCCAGTGAATCGATAGCCGTACCGCAAGGTGTCGATCAGGTGCGATAGTTTTCCGTAGTCGACATAATATCCATCCTGTTCACCGGTCAGGACCGAGTGCAAGGCGTGGTGGAAATCATCGGCCCACTGGGCATCGTGGCCCCAGCCACCGAGCTCTCGACTCCGGATCACCTTCGGATCGTTGAGATCACTCTCGGCGATGACGATGGCAGGCAGTCCCCGGGAATCAGCCTCGTGGTGAATTGCCTCAGCGAGCTCCTCCAGGACGTGAGTTGCGGAATTGTCGTAAATCGCGTGGACGGCGTCCAGCCGGAACCCATCGAGGTGATACTCACGCAACCAGTAGCGGACATTGTCGACAAAGAATCGCCGGACCTGATCGCTACCGGCGTCATCGAAGTTGAGGGCTTCGCCCCACGGGGTCTGATAGTGATCAGTGAAGTAGGGGCCGAAATCGCGAAGATAATTCCCTTCCGGACCCAGATGGTTGTAGACCACGTCCAGAATCACAGCGATACCGCGCTGGTGGCAGGCATCGACCAGCCTTCGCAGGCCATCCGGCCCACCATATGATTCCTGGACCGCGTAGAGGCTGACCCCATCGTATCCCCAGTTGCGATCTCCCGGAAACTGCGCCACCGGCAGGAGCTCGATGACCGTGATGCCGAGCCCGGCAAGATCATCGAGATGCGGAATCACGCCGTCGAAGGTTCCCTCTTGCGAGAACGTCCCGACATGCAGCTCATAGATCACCGCATCATTGAGCGAACGACCGCGCCAGCGCTCATCAGCCCATGTGTAAGCACCAGGATCGACAACCATCGACGGTCCATGCACGCCATCTGGCTGAAACCGGGATGCCGGATCGGGCCGCACGGTTTCGCCATTCAGGAGATAGACGTATCGTGCACCCGGCGCAACGTTATCCAGAACGACGTGAAAGTATCCGTGGTCTCCCTGCTCCAAGGGGACGGTCCGATGATCCGGCTCGAGAAGCCGGAGATCGACCCGCTCACAGGCAGGTGCCCAGACACAGAATTGAACTCGCTTGTTGCCGATCGGCGTTGCGCCGAGTGCAGGAGATGTCATTAGCCCCAGACCGCCTCGTTTTTCAGAAGAACCATCGAAAGCGGCGGGAGCTGCAACTTGACCGAATATTGTCGGCCGTGCCACGGCTCCGGAACCGCTTCAACTCCGCCGTAATTGCCCTGTCCAGAGCCACCGTAGTACTCGGCGTCACTGTTCAGGATTTCACGCCAGTAGCCGCCGTCAGGAACACCGATCGTATAGCCCTCACGTGGTACCGGAGTGAAGTTGAAGACCGCCAGAATGATGTCCGCGGTGGTCTTGCCCATCCGCAGGAAGCTAAGCACGGAGTTCTCGGCATCGTTGGCGTCCACCCAGGAGAACCCTGCTGGATCGAAATCGAGCTCGTGCAGGGCAGGCTCCGCGCGATAGACACGATTCAGCTCGGACATCCAGTGCTGAACTCCCTGCTGCAACGGATAGTCGAGGAGCTCCCATTGCAGCTGGGCATCATGATCCCATTCCAGTTGCTGGCCGAACTCGCTCCCCATGAACAGGAGTTTCTTCCCGGGCTGTGCATACATATAGCCGAGAAACGTCCGGAGATTGGCATGCTTCTGCCAGTCATCACCGGCCATCTTGTTGATCAGTGAGCCCTTCCCATGCACCACCTCGTCATGCGAGATCGGCAACATGAAATTCTCAGAGAAGGCATACATCATCCGGAAACTCAGGTTCGTGTGGTGATAGCGGCGATAGATCGGCTCCCGCTGCACGTAGTAGAGGGAGTCGTGCATCCAACCCATGTCCCACTTCATGCCGAAGCCGAGCCCGCCGACATAGGTCGGTCGGGACACCATCGGCCAGGATGTCGATTCCTCGGCGATCGTCTGCACGTCAGGAACATTCTGGTAAATCACTTCATTGAACCGACGCAGGAATTCGATCGCGCGTAGGTTCTCCCGACCGCCATACTCGTTCGGAATCCAGTCGTCACCCTCACGAGAGTAGTCGAGGTACAGCATCGAGGCCACCGCATCCACCCGCAGGCCATCGATATGAAAGGCCTCCAGCCAGTGCAACGCACTGCTCAGCAGGAAGCTGCGCACCTCGTTGCGGCCGTAGTTGAAGATGTAGCTCTGCCAGTCAGGGTGAAATCCCTGCCGTGGGTCAGAATGCTCGAAGAGATGAGTACCGTCGAAGTATCCCAGGCCAAACTCGTCGGTCGGGAAATGTGACGGCACCCAGTCGAGAATAACCCCGATCCCATTCTGATGCAGGACATCGATCAAATACATGAAATCTTGCGGCGTTCCGTGCCGACTGGTTGGTGCGAAATAGCCAGTCGTCTGATAGCCCCATGATCCGTAGAAGGGATGCTCGGTAATCGGCAGGAATTCGATGTGGGTAAAGCCGAGCCGTTCCACATACTCCGCCAACTTCGGCGCCAGATCCCGGTAGGTTATGAAATTGCCGTCGGGATAACGCATCCAGGACCCGAGATGGACTTCGTAGACCGACATCGGGGCGTCAGGAGCGTTCGCCTCACCGCGAGTCTTCATCCAGTCTGCATCGTTCCACTCATAGGTGAGATTCCAGACCTTCGAACCGGTCTTCGGAGGGGTTTCGGTATGGATCGCAAACGGATCCGCCTTATCCACCCGGTAGCCGTGGTGCTGGGACTGGATATGATACTTGTAGGCAGCACCCTGTTCGATGCCGGGAACGAATGTCGCCCAGATACCGGACTCCCCGAGCAGCGACATCGGGTGGGACTCCTTGTCCCAACCATTGAAATCACCGAAAACGCTGACTGCGCGCGCGTTGGGCGCCCAGACGGCGAAATGCACCCCAGCCTGCCCATCTCGCTCAATCGGATGCGCCCCGAGGACGGTATGCAGGCGATAGTGAGTGCCCTCGTTGAACAGATACAGATCGTGCTCAGTGATGATTGAGTCTTTCAGTTGCATTGTCTGGGTCACGCTGGCTTCTCCTTGCTCTTGCTCGACGTCGTTTGCCGGCACCTACAGGTAACGCAATTCAGATTCCGGGAGCGAAACGGTGATCCCCGGACTGTGCGGTCCGGGGATCGCGGTCGGATTTCGGCTTCAGCGAGCGATCGACACGCCTATTGCGAGTCGCCGACCAGTTCCCGGATAC
>SLFF01000173.1 GCA_007124395.1 Thermomicrobiaceae bacterium
AACCTTGCGCCGATGCTGAAGAACGTTGATCTTAGCGTCGGTGAGAAAAACCGTCATCCTTGAGTGAAATCCCCTCGCCCTTGATCAGGAGAGGGGATAACCTCAGGAGGACTAATAGCGAAGAATCGTGGCGACGCCGCCGAATCTGTCCAGTTTCCCTGCGGCGGGAGATCTCGGGATCTCGCCAGCGTCCGGGATGTTGTCGCCGTAATCATCTGCGAGCGGCACGCCTGCGTGAATCACGTCGATGTCGGCGCCGGTCTTCAACGCCAGCCGCACCATCTCCTCCTCAACAATGACGGGGGCCGCCTCGAATTCGTCTGTCGCGCCGGTGAAAACGTCCCTGTCTTCGCCAGCGCCGTAGCGCACATTTGTGAAGTCGGCCCAGCCATCCTCGTGGAAGTCTTCGTTCATGACGAGCATGGCTGCTCGGCCATGCGCCAGAGCCTCCAGAACCGCGGCGCTTCCGTGCACGGCTGCGCCGCCGGACTGAACGAGATCGGCCACTGTATCCACCGCTTGCTGCTCGCGAGTAGCTTCCGCGCGTGCGGCGATCGGCAACGTAGTGTCGAGGATCTGCTCGCCAGTCGCCTGAATGTCAAGCCTGATCGTATCGACGACACGTTGCTTCAGTTCATCGGACATGGTTCGGTCGAGCACCCCAGTAATCAGCTCGTCTCCAGCCACGATGAGCATATCAACGTCGTGACTTTCGAGATATTGTTGCGTTTCGGTCGCGATTTGACGGCCGAGCGCCATTATCCGTTCGTCGGCTCGCTGCTGGAACCGTCGTTGCGACCATCCGCCAGTCGCCTGCTTGCGCGGATAGTCGGAGCTCGCCATCGCCAGTTCCTCGACCCGGTGGGCCTGGCTGATCAGCGAGAGGTACGCGTTCTGCTGGTCCGCCAGCAGCACTGCGAAGGTCGGATTGTCCTCTTCCAGCCGCGCCAGCGACAGCAGCGCCGGAACCGGACCGGCTACGACCCGGTTCTCTAGCGGTATTCCAAGGGGAAACGTTTCGAAGACGCCCGCGCCGCTGTTGGCGATGACAAAGACCCCTCTGGTTGCCGAATCGACATCGCTGGCCAGCCAGTTCCGGATTCGCAAGATATCGTCGCCGAGACTATCGAAGATATCCCCGCGCGGCCAGTGCTCCTGCTGAATCCGCCGAGCTTCCTGTTCGAAATGTTGAATCGCGCCGCGGTATTCCGGATCAGATCCGCTCGGACGCCAGTCAAGCGCCACCGTCAGATACGGCGTCGATGTCACCGGAGGAAGCTCGGCGAGTGTTGTAATCCGCTCGGCGAGATGTTGCTGAATCGCGGTTGGGTAGCGTCGTTCGCGCACTCGTTTGACGGGGTTGAAACCCATTATCCGTCTCCTCTCATAGATCGTTCGTTGGACTAGCGGACGGAAGCGCGAGATGCATTGAGAGAAGCGAAGGAGCTCCGTCCATCGTGTCTTCACTATGCACTGCAGGATGCGACGAGCCCACCCATCAAACAGCCAAAGTGATTACATTCGCGTGACAATGACGCGCCGGCGGAGAGGCAGGCCTGACAAGGGCGGTCAGGATCATTAGACTGGTAGCAGCCTGAGCCCCCGTTCGGGGTTTAGACGTTCAATTCTTTGGAGCGGTCTGCGACATGGCGGACAATCATTCAGAAAACAACTGGCTGGAGTTTCGCCCGAGGCCATCGAACGGGCGGCGATGGACATTTGCGATTGGCTTCGGCGCGCTAATCCTCTGCGTTGCGCCGTTTGTGATCACATCCGTATTGGGAGAGCTTCCCTGGATCGTTACGGGCGCGTTCATCTTCATTGGATTCGCTGTATCGTCGCCGATCCTCGTGGTCGCCTGGCTTTTCCCACGAATGCGATACCTCATTGACGATCGAGAGATCGCGCTGCAGCTTGAACCAGTTATGGACGATCGCATAAGGATCGAGGATATTCGCAGGATTCGCGTCAAAGACGAACTCAAGATATCGTGGCTGGCGTCGTTCCGATTCCCGGGGTTTTCGATCATGGATGTTGAATACATAGACGAGAACAGGGTGCGCATGTGCGCCACGGCGGCCAGTCATCGAATCATGCTGATTGACACCGACCGGAAACGATTCGGGATAACGCCAGACGATGAAGCGGGATTTCTGGACGAACTCCGTCGCAGGATATCGGACCCAACAGTGATCGAGATCGACGCTGAATAACTCGTTCCATTCAGCATCAGGTCGACGTTCGAACGCGGACAGCCATGTACCTCAGAGATTCGATCCAGAAGGCCAGCGCGACACCACGATATCGCCATAAGCGGAACCAATAACCGGGTTATCAGAATTTTCCTGACAGACAGGCGCGTTCAGAAGGCATAGGATTAGATCGTGAAGAAAATAACGGTGTTGCCGGCGGCCAGGGGAATGTAAAGCTGCCAGGCCGTGATCATCACTCATGATGATCTCAGAATACTGGCAACACTATGTTTACCTCTATCAACCTCTTTCTGACCTCACGTACTCCCAACACCAACGAGAGCCAGTGCTGGCTTCCCCGGCACTGGCTCAGCCTCTTTAAAAGGGGGAATATTCTCACCAGGTGATACCATGCACGCATGTGATTTATCGGATCGCGGGAGTGAACGTGAACACCAGCCACGGACGTATTCTTCAACTCTTGATCGACTGCAGCGAACGAGTTCGCAAGTCGGTGATCGACGCCAATCACGCCACGATGGGTGAGCCGGTCGGCATGGGCGCTGACGGCGAATCGACCAGCCGAATCGATCAGATCGCCGAGCAGGCTGCACTCGAATGCTTTGATACGGCGGACATCACCGGAAACGTGCTGAGTGAAGAA
The DNA here is from genome assembly GCA_007124395.1 of Thermomicrobiaceae bacterium. Lineage (GTDB taxonomy): Bacteria > Chloroflexota > Chloroflexia > Thermomicrobiales > Thermomicrobiaceae > SLMJ01. The sequence continues at coordinate 2,857 of SLFF01000173.1, forward strand.
GTCGGCTTCGTCGATCGCGGCTCGGCAATCACGTTCATCCTGGATCCGATCGACTCCACCTCCAACGCAACCGTCGCCATACCTGCCGTTCATGACAACACGCCCCCATCGATTCCAGATCTGCACACCAGCCAGATGGTTGGTTTTCCATACTTCGCGTTCAGTGTTGCAGCGATGATCGACCACCAGCTGGTGGCTGCCTGTGTTCGGAATCTCCCAACCGGCGATCTTTTTACCGCAATGGTGAACCAGGGTGCGGCATTCAACAGTGCGCCGATCTCCACAGCCAGCATCGATCGCCTCAGTGACGCCTGGGTGTCGCTGATTCGCCCATCCGGGGAAGAAGGACTCCGACGGGTTTCGACCATCCTTACCGGCGCAAAACGAGTCCGCATCACCGGATGTTCCGCGCTGGATATCGCCCTGATCGCTTCTGGAGGAATCCACGGCCTCGTGAATCCGAATGCCCATCGGCCGCCGAACTCCGGGGAAAAGGTTGTCGACTACGCCGGCGCACAACTCATCCTGCATGAAGCCGGTGGTCGGATCACCGACACCGAGGGCAATCCGCTGCCGATCGATCACGATGTCGCCCGGCTCACACCGGTGCTGGCGGCGGCCACTCCGAAGCTCCACAATGAACTCGTTAGCTCGATTCACCCTTCCTGACGACTTCAATCGCCCAATTCACTGCTAGAATGCCGAGAAGCCGATCTGTCCGGGAATCCGGACCGGGACAACCGCATTAGTCAGGAAGGGGTCCACTCAGCTATGGACTTCAGCAAGGCATTCGACCTCGTCGACCAGCAGGAAGACAAACTCATCGAGCGACTCCGCGCCGTGATCGGGATCGACAATTCCGTCCCGCCGGGGGAGAACTACGACAAATTCTGCGATCTGCTCGAGCCCGTTCTTCAGGGATACGGACTGAACACCACTCGTGTCACCGTTCCAGAGGAGAAGGTCAAAGAGATCCCGCTTCCCCTCTCCGGTGAGCGCGTTAATCTGGTTGCCCGCGCCAACAACGGCAAGGATCCACTCTCGATTTATGCGCATATGGATACCGTGCCGATCGAAGAGGGATGGGACTACGATCCGTTTGCCGGTGAGATCAATGATGGCCGGATCTACGGTCGCGGTATCGCCGACATGAAGGGCACCATCGCATCGGTCTGGACCGCGCTGGACATCATGAAGCAGCTCGATCTCGAACCGCAGTGGGATCTCAATATCCTGCTCTGCACCGACGAGGAAATCGGCGTCTATCCCGGCCTGCGCTATCTTGCCGAAGAGGGCTACGTCACAGCACCGATGCTCTGTATGGAAGGCTCCCAGGATCCGGTGCTGCGGCTTGGCTCTAACGGTTCGCTGGACACCAACATCGAGGTTATCGGCATCAGCACCCATTCCGGGCGGAACTACTCCGGGATTAACGCGCTAGAGGAATCGGTGCCGATCCTGGTGGAGTTGATGGAGCTGAAGAAGCGCGTCGAAGAACGTCGATCGGCACTGCCACAGGCTCCGGAACCGGGCGCTCCTGAGAACCTGCGGCCGATGTTCAACATCGACATCATGAACTCCGGGGTGAAGTCGAACATCGTACCGGCGCTGGCCTCGATCACGATCAATCGACGATTCATCCCCGAGGAGAGCGTCGAAGAGGTCAAGACCGAGATTCAGGAGGCGATCGACCGCGGGGCCGAACGCTCCCGGGCTGTCGACGTGAAGGTCCAGTTCGTCGAAAACTACCCATCTTACTACCAGTCAGCCGATCACCCGGCCGCGCAGCGACTGGTCGATGCCCTGAAGCTGGTGCACGGGTACAAAGATGAAGCGTTCGTGCGGACTGGTTCCGGCGGATCGACCGACATGGCGTTCGTTGCCCAGATTCTCGACACCGACGAGATCGCCACCGTCGGCATGGGTCGCTCCGGAGAGAGCAAGGCCCACGGCAGCAATGAGAGCGTCCGACTCTCCGATGCGCGGGCACACGTCAAGGAGTTGATCTACTTCTTCTGCGCCCCTCGCTAGCAGACATCGAGCAGATCGGGCACGGGCGAGGTGTCGTCCGTGCCCAGACTACGAAGCTGTCCAGCGAACCACTGATTGCGAAACGTCTCGTGAAAGAGCTAGCAAATGCCATCCAGCGATGAGCCTCGAATCGTTCCACCAAACATCTTCGGCCACAACCGGGCGATAGTGACCTCGCAATACGCCATCATGCAAACGGCGGGGACACTTCCCAGCAAGTTGCCAGGCATCGAAAACACGACGATCCGGATCCAGACGGCCCCGGCAATGGGAGCCGAATTCGTCCAGATTTTCCTGGAAATGGAGCCGGGCGGTGGGACAACACGAGACCGAGACGAAGCGTCGCAGCACTTCTTCTACGTGCTCGATGGACACGTCACGATCACGATCGATGGGGAGGCGCATCAACTCGATGCGCACGGCTACGCCTATGTTCCGGTCAACAGCCATTGCGGTTTCAAGGCCGAGTCCGCGGCCCGGATGATCTGGATCCGCAAACCGTATGAGGCGATCGATCTGACGCCGCCAAAAGCCCTCGTCGGATCGCGAGACGAAGTGGAACGATCAAGAACGCACACTGAGGGTCGCTACTGGCAGTATTTGCTTCCGGTCGATGACATGGCGTTCGACATGAACGTAAACATCCTTGGGTTCGTGCCCGGAAACTACTTTCCCTACATCGAAACGCACATCATGGAGCATGGGCTGTTCATGCTGGAGGGGCAGGGGCTGTACCTGCTCGCCAACGAATGGCACGAAGCGGTGGTTGACGATTTCATCTGGATGGCCCCGTACTGTCCGCAACAGTTCTACTGCACCGGTTGGGGCGAAGCGGCTTATCTGCTGTACAAGAACGTCAATCGGGATGTCACCTTCGGATAAAGATTGTCAGAATCTCTGAGCGGCCGACATAACCGCGTCTACGTGGGTTCGGTAGACCGTGCAGCTCCGTCCACTCCCGCAACGCGGAGCGTTTGGTTCTCTCCCTCTCCCAGTATTGGGAGAGGCCGGGGTGAGGGCCGTTCGACCCACCACTCCACCCGCGTGTGGATTCCAGACCGGTTCGCCGGCCAGGGCGATGTCCTAAAACACGAACTGGGCAAACAGGTAAAAGAAGGCGCAACAGCCCACGCCGATCGCGATGGCGCCGCCGATGAGCGTGGCCACGAGCGCACCGGAAGAGCACCCTTTCTGGTTTGTGGAGATCACGGTGTACTGCCCGCCCGCGAAGCTGCCGGAACGGGTTTCCCAGCCACGTGGATCCTGCCCGAATCGCTCCCGGTCACTGTCCTGGATGACGTCCGGGCGAAGTGGTTCCTGTTCGGATCGTCGTTGCCGCTCGTCATCGTCGACCACGATAACGGCTGGAACGTTCGAAGGTGATGTTCGTGCTCGCTCGGCATCGCCCGGGTTGATCCCGTCGGCCATCGCCATGACGATATTACGGGACGCCTGGGTATCAGCCAGCGCCCGATGCTGAACGTCCGGAGTCGGCTGACCCATCATTTCGAGGGCAACCATAAGCTTGTGCCAGCGCCAGTTCTCGTACCGCTCGTGCCAATCGCCTGCGTAGGCGGCAAACTGCTTCATCGCGCAGTGCCACTCAACCTGAAAATCAGGCAGGCCGTAGATCGCGTTAGTCTGACTGATCACGCGGGAGTCGAAGTCGGCGTTATAGACCACCACAGGTCCGGCCCGGTCGAGAATCCGGCCAACCAGTGGGTAGACCTCATCCCAGGTCGGCGCGTCGGACACCGCTGCCTCATCGATCCCGTGAATCGCGGTCGCGTCTGCGGGGATCTCGTCAGAGGGCCGAACTAGCGTGTCGAGCAGAACTCGACCGTCGCGATCGACGATAGCGATGTCGATCAACTCGGCACGGTCATCGAGCCCTGTCGTCTCGGTGTCGAGAAAAACAACATCTGGACGAGAGAGAACCGCAGAAGCCCACTTCTGCGCGCGTGAACGTTGATCCTGAATGATGGGACTCCTACCTGTGGACTTTGGCGCCCGGCCCGGTCACGGGGCCAATCCATGACCGGAAATCGGGCAAAAGGCTATCACAACAGAACTGCCTGCACTCAGTCTTTCAAATGCTTCGTATACCAGTCGATCACACGCTTGACCAGATCGATCTGATGCTTCGTCTCCCGAATCCCGTGCGGCTCGCGCGGATAGGTGACGAACTGGGTCTCGATACCGAGTGTTCGCAACCCGGTGTAGAGCTCCATCCCCTGCGGCATTGCCACCCGGCGATCTTCTTCACCGTGCAGGATAAGGGTCGGCGTCGTTGCGTTCCGGAGATGCCTGATCGCTGACCGCTCCCAGTAAGGCTCGGGATCCTCATAGACCGTTTTCTCGAAGTAGGAGAGGTTCGCAGTCGGGATATCACCGATCCCGTTGTCGCTCACCATGTTCGGCAATCCAGCACCCATGATCGCGGCTTTGAAGCGGGTCGTCTGGCTGATCGTCCAGCCCGTCAT
>SLFF01000192.1 GCA_007124395.1 Thermomicrobiaceae bacterium
TCTGCACCAGCTTCGTCCAGCAGTTCGGCCGCCGCGTCCAGATCGAACTCCCAGGACAGGTCCTCGTTGACGACCCACTCTGGTGCATTCAGGTTGTTCGCGGTGGTAACACCACCAGGGCCGTACAGCTGATCGGCGATAACGTCTCGCTGAATTGACAGCTTGATCGCATCACGTACGAGCTGATCGGTCAGGAATGGATGCTCGGTGCTGGGCTCAGAGCGCGCACCGTCAACTTCTTCCCACGGATCGGAGAAGTTCACCATCAGGCGCTCGCAGCTCTCACCCGGTGAAGCGTGAACGAATCCAGCGTCGCCCTGCTCTTCGAGTGAGTCGAGAATGTCGGCTTCGACCTGAATGTTCCAGGCCCAGTCGCCTTCACCCGTGACAATAACGGCACGTGCCACGCTTGTTGCGTCACCGCCACCGATCATCTCCACGGTATCGAAGTACGGCTTGCCTTCATCCCAGTATTCTTCGTTTCGCTCGTAGAAGACAGTGTCTGCCGGGCGAAAATCGACCACGCGGAACGGACCGGTACCGACCGGCTCCATGTTGTACGGAGCGTTACGAGCTTCAGCGCCGACATAATCGCGGAACAGGTGCTCCGGCAGAATCAGCCCGTTGCCACCGGTAAACGGCACGAACCAGCCCGGTGTCTGCTCGCGGAAGTTGATTCGGACCGTGAAATCATCGATGATCTCAATGTCTTCGATCATCTCGTAGGTGGCAAACGTGGTTGCCGTCGTGGCTTCGTCGGCAACGAACTCCCACGTGAAGCGGACGTCTTCGGCGGTGAACTGCTCGCCGTCTTGCCAGTAGACATCGTCGCGCAGCGTCCACTCGACCCACATACCATCTTCATCGACGGTTCCGTCTTCAACACTGGGAATCTCGGTCGCCAGGCGCGGGATCAACTGTCCATCGTCGCCAGTATAGGCCAGCGCCTCATAGACAACGTTTGACGCGTCATAATCCTTGGTGCCCTGGGCCAGATGCGGGTTGATGATATCGACTGCCTGCCACCAGAGAAGGTCGAGACGGCCACCGCCGCCGGCTTCACTCGGAGCTTCAGCAGCGTCGTCGGCATCATCTTCGTCCGGCTCATCAAGCGGTTCGTCGTCATCTTCATCATCGGTTTCGACCGGCTCGTCGTCAGTCTCTACCGGATCTTCGTCGCCATCGGTGTCAACCGCCGGATCCGGGTCATCGACTGAATCATCGGAATCGTCGTCTTCGCATGCAGCAAGCAGGCTGGCGATAACCGGCGCGCTAACGCCGAGAACCGCAGCACGCTTCAACAGCGAACGGCGGCTAATCGCGCCAGCGAGTACGTCTTCCATCAGCTTCTTCTGGCTGTCAGCAAAACCCATAAGTGAAGTTCCTCCCACAATGTCTCAGACCCTGCCACGTATACGTGCATGCGCATCCCCACACGGAATGCGTCTGCCAAAATCTCCTCCTCCGTTTCCTGCTTCCGGGGTACAGATTCGCACTATCGACCGGGTCTCACACCGATGTGCCGAATCGACCTCGTAAGTAGACAAACAACCGGTACGCTCCTGCACGTTTCCGGTTCAAACGGATGGCTCAGTCTATCATACGGTGACAATATTACGCAGGAGAAATCCCCTGTATACATCACACAATGTTTCATACTGCACAAATATTGTCTCAATTGCGACTGGGATCGCTGTACAGCTCTCACAGGTGTCACGGATACGACGTTGTGCCAGGAGAACAGAGCACTGAACTGCTATACTCAACACTCAGTGTTTTCGTCATCAAAGAACCACCCCACCTAATGATCACACTCCTGGTAAAGGCACTTCGGGACATTCAGAGGCGACCACTCCGAACGGTCCTGACCATCGTCGGGATCATGCTGGGCGTGGCGGGCCTGGTTGCCATCAATCACACCGGACACAATCTCGCCGATGCGCAGCGCGAGACCTACGCTGGTGCCCGTCAACCGGACATCACCGTATTCGTTTCGCAGATCTCTCCTACCCTGGTCGATCTCGTGGCGAGGCAGGAGAATGTTCAGACCGTCGATACCAGGATGGTTCGAACAACTCGAACATCAGCCGGTGCCGGTTGGTTCAGCACCCGGCTCATCGGGGTCGAGGACTTCCAGAACATTCGTCTTTCCGAAATGCAACTCGTTTCCGGTCGGTACCCGGATCGCGGAGAAGTCGCCTACGACTTCGGCGCCCAGGAAGTCCTGGGACTGGAGATCGGCGATACCGTGGCGCTGCAGCGATCGGGAGGAGCGCCAACACACTACGTCGAGGTCAGTGGATTCGTTCAGGTGCCGGAAGCGCTGGATCCTGCTGTCGCCGGTCGCGCAACCGCCTTCGTTCCGGCGGTCGAGGCCCGCCGTTTTGAAGGACGCCAGCTCAACAACTTCCTCATGATCCGTCTGGAGGACCCGCGCCAGGCCAGCAGCACTGCAAGCTCGATCACCCGGATGCTGAATCGACGAGGAATCGGCACAAGCACTCCCAACGTGCGTGACGCAGAGGTGTTCACGGGAAGCCGTGAGCTTGAAACGCTCCTCGTGCTACTCAGAGTCTTCTCGATAATCGGACTGGCGCTCAGCGGCTTTCTGGTCGTCAATACGATCGCCGCGATCATGGTGGAGGAAACTCGCCAGATCGGCATCATCAAGGCGGTCGGCGGGCGAATGCGCTATATGATCATCGGATACCTCGGGTTCGCCACGATCATCGGGTTACTCGGCTCGATCTTCGGACTCGGGCTGGGTCTGATTGGCGGCAGAGTACTCACGAGCTATCTCGCCGGCCTGTCCGGACTGTTTCTGCCCGGCTTCTCGATCGACTGGACCGATGTCGCGCTCGCCTTCGGGGTTGGCGTTGGCGTTGCCGTGGTTTCCGCGCTAATTCCGACCTGGCTCAATACCCGGCGCAAGATCGCCGAGCTGTTGCAGAACATCGGCGTGGTTGCCGACTTTCGTCGCGGCCTGGTTCATCGGTTCACAATCGCCGCTGCCCGGCTCGGCACGATCTTCGCTATGGGCGTGCGGAACCTGGCACGTCGACCAGGGCGAGCAGCGATCACCATTCTCGTGGTGGCTGTGGCGGTCAGCGCCTTTCTCGGAACTGAGGCTGTCAATCGCTCGGTCACCACTACCGTCGACAACCTCTATGACCTGTACGGCGGTGAGGGCTGGGTTTCGTTCGATCAACCGATTGATATCGGCTTCAGCAGGCAGCTGGAACGTCACCCGGATGTCGAGCGAGCCGAGCCATGGACCCGCTCCCGGGGATCGGTCGGGTCAACCACAACCACGGTCTGGGGATTACCCGCCGACACCCGCATTTACCATGCGCGTTTGACTGACGGAACCTGGCTGGGGCGCGGAAATCCGACGCAGGCTGTGCTGACAACAAATCTCGCACGGGAGCTCGATACGGGAGTGGGCGAGGTCATCACGCTTGATATGGATGGCCGCTCGAATCTGGTTGAGGTGGTGGGCCTCGTCGATGATGAAAGCACGTTCCTGGGTGCCGATGCTGTTGGCAAAGTCTTCCTGCGTATCGAGGATCAGCAACGGCTACTGGGTCGCGGTCAGACCGCCGGAATCTTTGCCATGCAGCTCACATCCTCTGCACCAGACGATGTCGACCGAATCCTCTCGGATATTGAAGAGACGTACGCCATGCAGCAACCGCAAACGGTTCCGATGTATCAGGACCAGGAGTCTGCGGAGCGTGTGATCGGCATCCTGACCTTGATGCTCAACGCGATGGTCGCTATCGTTGGGCTGGTCGGCCTTGCCGGTATCGTCAATACGCTGATCATCAATCTCACGGAACGACGGAGAGAGTTCGGCATCTTGAGAAGCGTGGGAGCCAGTCGTCAACAACTCATTCGTCTGCTGGTGACGGAAGGCGTCGCGCTGGCAACCCTGGGATATGCGGTCGGACTGGTGTTCGGATATCCTCTGGCTCGTTACCTGGTCAACCTGACCAGCTCTCAGCTGTTCGGGCTGGAGTTCCATTTCAGCAATGTCGCACTCATCGGCTCCTTCCTCGTCGCTGTGCTGGCCAGTGCGGCCGTCGCACTCGGCCCGGCGCTAATCGCGACGCGCATTCGCCCGATTCAGGTGCTCCGATATGAATAAATGGTTCTGGATTGCGCTGGCGGCAGGGATCGTCGTGCTCGTGGCGATAATCGTCACCATAGTAGTGCTCCGCACTGATTCGCAGGATGACACGGTGACCGTGACCCGCGGAGACGTTGACGTCACCATTGAATCAGTGGGAACCGTCTCCATGAGAGATGCGACGCAACTCATCGCCCCGGCAACAACCACGGTCGAGTTGATCTCGGTGATCCCCGGAGATGAGGTTCGTGAAGGAGACGTACTGATCGAACTGGATCGAGAACCGTTCGATGAAGCAGTAGAGGACGCCGAAAACGCGCTGGAAGAGGCCGAGGCGAACCTCTCACTGTTGAACGAGCAGACTGATGAGCCAACCACTGCGGAATCAATAGCCCAGCGTGTGCAGGCTCAGCAGATCGTCGATGAGGCCGAGGGCGCGCTCGCTGATGCTGAACAGGCCCTGTCCGAAAGCCTGGTCCTCGCTCCCACCGACGGCACCGTGATACACGTTGCCATTGACGAAGGAGATCCAGTTCCTCAGGGTACGGATCTGATACAACTTGCCGAACTTCGCCAGTTCGAACTGATCGTCAATATCGATGAGGTTGATCTTCCGCTGATCAACGTCGGCGCCGAGACCCGGATCATTCTCGAGGCATTCCCAGAGACGACGATCGAGAGCGAGATCTACTCGATCGCACGCCGTGCCGAGATGGTCGGTGGTACCACCGTCTTCCCGGCGCAGGTCCGCTTTGACGCCGAAGGCGATCTCCTCATCCTCCCGGGGATGAACGCTGAAGTCGAAATCACCGCCGAGGTTCGCCGTGACGTGCTGGTGCTGCCGGAAGGATCATTCCAGACGGTTGGCCGGCGAACGTTCGTGGACGTACTCGAGGATGGGGACGTCGTCGAACGCGAGATCCGCACCGGAATCCGCAGCGGGGGAATGGTCGAGATCGCCGATGGATTGAACGAAGGCGACGAAGTCGTTCTGCCCTGAGCGATTGGCAACCAACGTTACAGGGTACCTTGGTACCCGGGCAACAATGCTGTCGACTCCAGAATCAATACAATTTAGCTACTGACTGAATACTCTCCAGACAGGTAGGCTCAATAACAAAGTAAGCGATACGGGCAGCCATCCCAGAAACGGAACATCCAGAATGTCAGTTGCGTCAGCGGGTCCAACCACACGAATGCTCGCGGCTCAGGAGCCAACGAGTATCGAACAAACCGGTCTGGATCTGATATCGATCGCCGATATGGCGCTGAAAGTGGTCTATTTCCAGGGAATGATCACCGGCCAGGCGATGTCCGAGCATCTCTGCCTGCCCTATTTCAACGTACTCGAACGCGCAGTCGGCTATCTCAAGCGGGAAGAGTATGTCGAAGTCTCCGGATCGTCCGGTTTCGGTGAACTGGCCTACCAGTACACTCTGACGCCGAAAGGTTCTAGCCGAGCGCAGGAGCAGATCGACCGCACAGCATACGCCGGCCCTGCCCCGGTGACACTCGAGGCGTACCAGAACATGGTAATGGAGCAGTCCCGGGGTCCCGAGCGCGTCAGCCGTGATGAAGTAATCAAGGCGATGTCCGACATGGTGGTAGCAGATGCGACCGTTGACCAGGTCGGTCAGGCGGTCAACACCGGCCGCTCCATGTTCCTGTTCGGGGAACCGGGCAACGGCAAAACGGCTATCGCCGAGCGAATGGCGGAATTGCTGGGTGGCTACGTGCTGATTCCGCACGCCGTTACGATCGATGGGCAGATCATCAAAGTTCTCGATGTGCAGAACCACGAGCCCGTACCGATTGCGCCCGGTCGTGTCGAATACGATCGTCGCTGGGTGCTCTGCAAGCGGCCATCGGTCATGGTCGGTGGCGAGTTGACGTTGACGAGCCTCGACCTTGTCTACGATCCGGTCTCCAAGGTATACGAGGCGCCGCTGCAGATGAAGGCCAACAACGGCATGTTCCTGATCGACGACTTCGGCCGCCAGCAGGTCCGCCCCACCGATCTGCTCAACCGGTGGATCGTGCCGCTGGAAAAACGCATCGACTACCTCACGTTGAAGACCGGAAAGAAGATCGAGATCCCCTTCGAGGAGGTCATCGTCTTCTCCACCAACCTCAACCCGCGAGATCTGGTCGATGACGCCTTCCTGCGTCGAATTCAGAGCAAAATCAACGTCGTCAACCCGTCCGCAAATCAGTTTCGTGAGATCTTCAAGCTTCAATGCGAACACTTTAGGATCCCGTTCGATCAGCAAGGGCTGGTTTACCTGCTGCGCGAGCATTATGTGAAGCAGCAGCGGGAGCTTCGAGCCTGTCATCCGCGCGATATCTTGCGGATTCTGATCGGAATCGCCAAGTATCTGGATGTTCCTCCATCGCTCGATCCCGATCTCGTGGACCGGGCATGCCGGACGTATTTCGTCGATCTTGGATAGCCTGGTGCAGCGGACACTAGCCGGTAAAATCCAGTATCCTTAGCTGCAAGATGAACGCTGACTATCCGGACCCACACCGAGACCGAAACCACTGGTCTCCGAGGCTTGCTTGACACATGCGACTTAGCGGGAACCGAAAGTGGTACCTCCTCGCCGCAATCGCACTCGTTGCGGTGGGAGTGTACGTTGCCTCAACGATGCTCGGTGGAAGCGAACCCGAGCGCACGAATCTCACCTCATTGCTGGAAGAGATCCGATCCGGAGAGGTTTCCGAGATCACCATCAGTTCGAGTGGTACGTCACTCGAGATCGTGATGGCTGATGGAACCGAGCGGAGCGGCACGCTTCAATCTGGGCAATCACTCACCGCATTGATGAACGAAGCAGATATACCGTCCTCGCAATGGCCAGCGATCTATCCGGAGGCAGCCAGCCCATCGCTGGGCGAGGGAACCGGCTTCCTGATGCGGATCACGTTCGTTGCGCTGATCTTCGTGTTGATCATTCTGCTGATGCGCCGAATGATGCCGGGCGCCTTCGGTGGCGGCGGGCGAAAAAATCGATTCACCCCGATTCCGGCCGGACAAAGCCCGGTGAGCTTCGATGATGTGGCCGGAGCCTCGGAGATCAAGCATGAGGTGTCGGATGTCGTCGACTTCCTGCGCTATCCGGAACGATTCCGGGCAGTTGGCGCGCATATTCCGCATGGCTTGCTCCTGGTTGGCCCACCCGGCACCGGCAAGACGTTGCTGGCAA
>SLFF01000051.1 GCA_007124395.1 Thermomicrobiaceae bacterium
ATTCTGAACTTCGCCCGGATCGACGTCTCCAACGTTGGTGGGCTGACCGAATCCAAGAAGATCGCGGGTTGGTGTGAGACGCACTACATCGACGTCATGCCCCACAACCCGCTCGGGCCTGTCTGCACGGCGGCGACGATTCACCTGGCGGCATCGATCAACAACTTTGCGCAGCAGGAGTATCAGCATCGCAATGCTGAGGCCTATCCGCGTGATCTGTTCCCCACGTTCCCGGAACTGGAGGGCGACTCGTTCCCATTGCCGACCGAGCCAGGGCTGGGTGTGACGTTCGATGAGTCGAAGGTCGATGATCATCCATTCGAGTTCTGGAACCCGCCGATGTGGAAACGACGAGATGGCCAGCACACGAACTGGTAACCCATCAGCGTCTGTAGACCACTGCATGAAGAACCCCGGGCCAGAACGGCCCGGGGTTTTCGTTCCTGACAAATGGCGAGGCTACGGCTTGATTACCGTGCCGTCCAGCCGGCGAACCTGTGGCCAGGCGCCGTTCAGCGCATGGTCCGGGAAGGGGAACTTCGCGGCGAGTTCTTCATCGATATCGACGCCAAGACCGGGCTTCTCGTTGCACCACATCATGCCGTCGCGGATCTCCGGCGTTCCCGGGAAGACCTCTCGCGTGTTCTGTTTGAACTCGTGACCCTCCTGAATGCCGAAATTGTAGCAGTTCAGATCGAGGTGCAGGTTCGCTGCGTGACCAACCGGAGAGACATCTCCCGGGCCGTGCCATGCGGTGCGAACGCCAAAGAATTCACAGAAGGCGGCCATCTTCCGGGCCATGCTGATCCCCGCGATATCCGAGATGTGTACCCGGATGAAGTCGATCAGCCGATCTCTAATCAGCGGAACGTATTCCGCCTGATTGACGAAGAGCTCACCCATGGCGATCGGCGTCGAGGTCTGCTGGCGCATGAGCGGGAAGTAGTCGATGTCTTCCGGGGAGAACGGATCCTCCAGGAAGAAGAGCTTGTACTGTTCCAGCTCTTTCGCCAGGTTGATCGCCTGAATCGGTGGAACGCGCTCGTGGATGTCGTGCAGGAGTTCAACTTCCCAGCCCACGGTGTTTCGCAGGTGGTCGAACAGTTTTGGGACAGTGGCCGTGTAGGCCGTCGGCTCCCATGGTTGCTGACGGACATCGAGTGTTCCAGCTGACTTGCCGGCGCTGGCTGGCGCCTTTGCCCCATAAGTGGACATGCCCGGGACTGCCATCTGTGCCCGCACGTAGCGGTCGCCCTGCTCCATATAGTGACGAACGCTCTCCTCAACCTCTTTGACATCGCTGCCCGAGGCGTGCGCATAGAGCCAGGCGCCCTTGCGGACTTTCCCTCCGAGGAGTTGATAGACCGGCATACCGGCGCGCTTGCCCTTGATGTCCCACAGCGCCATGTCGACGCCGGAGAGTGCGTTGTTGAGCACCGGGCCGCTTCGCCAGTATGAGCTAACGAACGAGGTCTGGTAGATGTCCTCGATATCGTCGGGATCGCGGCCGATCAGAAACGGCTTCAGGTATTCCTCAACAGCAGTCACCACGGTGAGCGGTCGCTGGGTAAACGTAGCGCAACCCAGACCATAGATCTCCGGTTCGTTGGTTTCGATCTTCACGACGACTAGACGAATTCCGTCCGGCGCGGTGCAGATCGCTTTGACGTTCGTGATTCGTACAGGTGGCAGGGCGGGACACGGATCCCACGCAGGAGCAACGAATGGCTCGGGCCAGTTCGCGGAGTTCTCAGGCATGATCAGATTCCTTTTCCTTACTGGATGTTCACACGAACGGGCCGCATCGAAAAGATGCGACCCGTAATGCCATTCTTGGGTGCGTACTTACTCTCCGAAGAAGGAGCAGCCTGGCTTGAGATGCGCCCGGGCGACGTCCTCGTTGAGTTCGAGTCCGTGTCCTGGCTTGTCTTCCAGCCAGATGAATCCATCCTTGATCACGGGATCGCCGGTGACCAGATCGGACCACCACGGAACATCGATGGCGTGATACTCCATGACCAGGAAGTTCTGCATCGCGGCGCAGACGTGAGCCGATGCCACGGTTCCAACCGGGCTGGCCACGTTATGCGGAGCCACCGGGATGTAGTACATGTCAGCATGGTCGGCGACCTTCTTGGCCTCCATCAAGCCGCCCATTTTTGGAATGTCTGGCGCAATGATGTCCGCCGCCTGCTTCTCGATCAGATCCCGGAAACCGTGCTTCCGATAGAGGTTCTCACCGGTGCAGATCGGCGTGCTCGTGGCCTGGGTGACCTTGAGTTGAGCGTCAATGTTCTCCGGTGGAATCGGGTCTTCCAGCCAGAGCAGGTCATATTTCTCGAGGCCCTTCGCCAGCTGGATCACATCACTGGTTGCGAATTTCCAGTGGCAGTCCATCGCCAGCATCATCTCTGGTCCAACTGCATCGCGAACCGCCGCGACCACATTGATCATGTACTCGCGCTCGATCGAGCCAATCGTCCGATTGTATGGCTCGTACCAGCTCCGCCGCTGATCGGGATCATCGGAGATATCCCGGGTGTACGGGTTCTTGGCATCGAGGTCGAATTTGATGGCGGTGAATCCTTCGGAAGCGACCGCTCTGGCTCGTTCGGCGCACGATTCTGGAGTCGGCTCGTCACCGTGGTGGCAGTCTGCGTAGATCCGGATCTTGTCGCGGAAGCGACCGCCGAACAGGTTGTAGATCGGCGTGTTCAGTTTCCGGGCTACGAGATCCCAGAGTGCCAGTTCGACGCCGCTGATCGCGGTGACGGTTGCACCGGCAAGAGATCCGGCACCGGACATACCGCGGATCATCTTCTCGTAGAGTCGGCCGATATCGAAGCCGTTCTGGCCGATGAGAATCGGCCGCATTTTATGAATGAGCTCTTCAACTCCGGCACCCCAGTAGGCTTCGCCAAGCCCGGTAACACCCTCGTCCGTGGTGATCCGGACGAGTACCCAGTCGAAATTACCTTCAATTACTGCTGTCTGAACGTCGGTGATCTTCACTGATCGCTCTCCTCAAGCTTTGCCCTGGGCAGCGCTGCCCAGAGCATCCGATTTACCGGTCAGCGATTGCTGACACTTGCTAGTTGCTCTCGCGGTACACAGCTTCCTGCAAACCGCGGATATAGCCAATTGCGTAGAGGCGACCATAGGCCGAATAACCTGCGTGGTTGTTGGCGTCGCCGGATACCGTCGGAACGTGATCCGGGCGCAACACACCATCGAAGCCGACATCGCGATAGGCGCGCATGCACTCGAGCATGTCGGTCTTTCCGGCGTCGTGCCAGGCTTCTTCGAAGTTCGTCTTGTCGCCGATAACGTCCCGGAAATGAACGAATGCGATCTTGCCCTGGTTGCCGAACTGGCGGATTGCTCCAGGCAGATCGTCAGTCATCAGTGTGAAATTGCCCTGGCACATGGTAATGGCGTTCGATGGGCTTGGCTTCATGTCGATCAATCGCTGATAGTTATCAATGCTGCTCATGATCCGGCCGACACCGCGAACCGGGGAAAGTGGTGGATCATCCGGGTGCATCGCCATAACCACGCCGGCCTTCTCCGCCACCGGAAGAGTCTTCTCAAGGAAATACTCCAGATTCTCCCAGAGCTCTTCTTCAGAGATCGGACCATCCGGGGTGTTGGGGGCCTGGTCCAGTTTCGACAAATCGAAGCTGGTGACGAGCGAGCCACCACGGGAGAGTTTGGCGGTTGAGGTACGCAGCCAGTTGAAGTCGGCCATCCACTCATAACACCAGACCGGAATGCCGAGCCGACCCATGTTTTCGAGGAGTCGGCAGGCTGTCTCGATCTCTTCGTCTCTACCGTCCTGGCCGCGCTTGGCTTTGTTGAGCGGGGGCCTTGCTTCGATGACGGCAACATTGAAACCGGCATCTTCGTAGCGCTGCTTCATACGCATCAGCGGCATATAGTCCCACGGTTCGTCAGATCCGTTCATCGGATCATCGAACGGCAGACCGCCGACAACCTCGGAGACACCTGCCTGACTCGCCAGCTTCCAGACGAGCGCTGGCGAAGGCGGCAAAACCTCGGCAATCTTGATCATGGTCGTGTTCCCTTCCCGAGGAAAACCTGCGCCGGTGGTCCGAATGGCCCATGCCGGTCCGCGGGTTCCTGGATACGATGCACATTGCGCTGCCAGACAGGGCCGTATGTGTATCGTCTAAATCGCGTTATGAACTGCCGGATCACTTCAGATTCCAGCGGGTCAACCTTTGGTCTGAGGCCATCATACTACAGTCATTGCGGCTGTCCAGCCGTGCGATTGCCTCTTGTCTGGTCTCCAGCTTGTAGAATTATGGGCACGAGTGTCATCACAGTGAAACTGTTGTTTCGTCGTCCGGGCAGCATAAGAATTTCCTGACAGGACATAAACACTGCATGAGTGAGACCCGCGATCGTAGCAGCCTATCTGGCTTTCTCGGCCGACTGTTCGGCTGGAAGCTCATCGTGCTCGTCGTGCTGGTCATTCTCGTCCTGTTTTCGATCATTTTGGTTCAGCGCGCGCGAGCCGTTCAGTCTGAATACGATGCGGTCGTCGATCAGGTAGCGGGGATCCATGATGTGGTCTTGCAGGATGACATCTACGCGCTCTCCGCCGAGGACATGGCCTGGCTCAATAGCGAGTTTCGATTGCTCGAGGAGCGGATTGATGAGATCGAGCGCTTGAGCGAGCTGCCGGCCGGGGCGGAGAATCGCCTTTCAAGGCTCCCATGGATCGAACCACGCTACGCGGCTGGAATGGAAACGCTGCAACTGGGTCGAATGCTCGCTACGGCTGGACAGACCGTATCTGAAATCGGTCAGGATGCAATCGCGGCGCTGGACGATACCGGGATTCGCTATGACCCTGAAAACGATGCCGTCACCTGGCTCGACGTGCTTCATACCCGTGAAGACGATCTCTTCACGGCACTGGATACGATCGATGAAGCAGCCGAACAACGACAGCGGATCGATGAGGAGTATCTCCGGCAGGGGATCGTTGACCGGCTGATGCAGATCGATGAGGTCATGGATCAGTTTGACGAACAGCTCGAACTGGCGGAGGATTTTCCGCTGGCCTACGCAACAATGGGTGCCGAAGAACCGATTCGCTATCTGGTGCTGTTTCAGAATCCGGCGGAACTTCGTCCCACAGGCGGGTTTGTCGGGACAGTGGCGCGAGTCGAACTGCACCGTGGCCAGATCACCGAGTATGAGTTCCTGGATGTCTATGAGGTGGCGGAGGATTACGCCGATCAGGACGGCCACCGCGTTCGAGCGCCGTGGCCGATCCGCGAATACATCCGGTCGGACCATCTCCAGTTCCAGGACGCCAACTGGTGGCCGCATTTTCCCGAATCAGCCACGCTACTCATGGAGATGGCCGAGGCCGCTGGCTGGCCGGAGCTGGACGGAGTCGTCACGGTTCAGCCTGAAACGGTGCAGGATCTCATCGCGGTTACCGGGCGAATCACCGTTGATGTCGATGGAGATATGCGTGAGATCACGTCGGAGAATCTGCATGATGAAGCGGAGCGCCAGCGCCGGATCATGCGTGAGGGTGGCGATGCTGAGACGCTCCATAAAGAGGTCATCGAGCTGATCAGCGAGATCCTTGTCGATGAACTGGCGGATGGTGATCGATACGACCTGATCGAGTCGGTGTTCCTGTTGTTCGATCGCCTGGATATTCGCGATATGCAGGTCTACCACCGAGATGAAGATGTTCAGGCGTTCGTTGAAGATCGCGACTGGGCGGGCCTGGCCAGGCCGCAACAGGACACGCCAACGGTCTCTTCCATCTTCGCCAACATCACCGGGCTGAAGACGAGTCTGGCGATGCAGCCGGCAATTAATTTGCAGATTCTGGAGAGTGACACTGCCGGGATGCTCGAGGGTATCCTGACGGTTGCTCTTGAACACCGGGGCCAGGAAGACGGCGATCCGTTCTACGAAGGCTTCCAGCGCTGGTGGGTTGATCTCGACCTCCCGGAAGGATCGTCCGTAGTTCAGACGTTGCCCGATCCTTCCTCAGACCCTGACGCCAGCGATGGTGGGGCATACATCGTGAATCTTCCGGTTGGTGAGCGCGAGGAGATCGTGATCCGCCTCTCGATGCCGGACACCGATCGACTGCTGTTTCGCCGGCAACCCGGCCTGACGACTATGTATGGAAGTGTCGAGCAGGCGGGATGCGATGAAGCTCTGGAGTTCACGGGGGAGGAAGATCGCGTGATCCTGCTTGACGGCGAGTGCCCGGAGATAGAGTGGACTGATGATGGTGCCGAAGAGTGAGCACAAATTCTGTGCGCCGCTGACTTCGCACGTAACTCAATGGTCGCCTGTTGAGTTATCATTTACAGTCAAGCAAGGGTTTAATCTTGCCACCCCGTTTGTTGAATTGTACGTCTTTGTGATCATTTACAGAGTCAACGCCAGGATGGATGCAGTCAATGAGTCAGAGTCCGCTATTCAGCAAACACCTGCCCTCCGCTGCGCGAATGCGCTTTCTTGCTGTGTCGGTCCTTATTCTGGCGATTCTTGTCGCTGGATGCGGGCGGGTGCAAACAGCGGATGACGAGTATGAGCAAACGCTCGAGCAGATAGATTCCATTCAGGAGTATCTCGGCGAACGGGAGATCTATGAACTCAATCCGGAAGACATGGCGTGGCTCGAACGTGAGTTTGCTACCCTGGCACAGCGGGTCGAACGTATGGAGGATGCATCGAGTCTTCCGCTCGGGCTCGACCGAGTAGCTGAGTTCGGCTCCGCCCGGTATCGATCCATGATGGAGATGCTGGAAGTTGCTGCGCTTCTCGCCGAGTCTGGCCAGATCATCGCCAACATCGCGAACGAATCGATGACAGCGCTGGACGAACACGGATTCCGTTTCGATTCCCAGGACGATGGTGAGACCTGGCTCGAAGTGATTCATCGTCGAGATTCCGAAATCGACGAAGCACTCCTGATCATGGACGAAGCACTTACAAGGCGCGCCATGATCGATGAATCGGAGCTACCGGGTCGTGTTCAGGGAAACCTTTACCGAATCGACCAGATGATCGAAGACTTTGGAAGTCAGATCGAGCTGGCTCAACAGCGAGAGATGGCGTATGAGGCGCTTGGCATCGATGAACAGCGCCGCTATCTGGTGCTCTTCCAGAATCCAACCGAACTCAGGCCCACGGGAGGTTTCGTTGGAACGATCACAGTTCTCGAACTTCACCGCGGGCAGATCTCCAGCTACGAGTTCCAGGACGTTTACGATATAAGTCGGACCTATTCCCGGGTGACTTCTCATGAGATCGAGC
>SLFF01000176.1 GCA_007124395.1 Thermomicrobiaceae bacterium
GCATGTGCCTTTTCGTCGTCGTCATCAACAATGAACGTGTTCGGGCGGATTTCTGTTCCATCGCCATATCGGTTGTGTCGCTTGGAGATCATGGTTCCGAGAAAGAGTCCGCCAGGTTTCAGAACACGCCGAACTTCAGTGAGCGCCGTCTTCACCACTTCGACATCGCCGTGATAGATCACGTTCCAGGCCAGCGCCAGATCGATCGAAACGTCCGATATGGGCAGATCGGTGAAATCGCCGAACTGGTAGTCGATGGCCTGCCCCGCATCAGTCGCTGCTGATCGTGCAGCCTCCAGCCCTGACTGGCTCAGGTCGATGCCGGTGACATTTACACCGTGCTGAGCCAGGAACAGCGCATGCCGTCCGATGCCGCATCCGATGTCGAGCGCGGTCTGGACTCCTCGCTCCTTCAGAAAAGCGAGCGAATCCACCACGAGTGGCTCGGGAGTCAGCCAGTCCTGCCGGATCGTTTCATCGGTCCAGCGCTGATCCCATGCCTGATGCGCGGTGGCGAAGGGGTTCTGGTCGCTCATCTATTACTCCGGTATTTTCTTCCGAACCATCTGAGCGATAGTAGCACACGAGGTACAGCAAAAATGTTGCCAGTTGATTGCACGCACGCCGCTCATCATCGTCTGTCGAGCGTTTCATCGGCTCCCGCCGGCAGGTGCCGGATCGATCTTACCGGAGATATGGCGATCCAGCCGAACGCCAGCATCATCCCGCCGACACCCAGCAGCAGGGTAGCGGGCAAGCCGATCAGGGAACCGAGTATCCCTCCGATTAGTGACCCCACCGGGATCATCCCACTGACGAAGAACCTGGAACTGGCTGCCACTCGACCCAGATAGCGGTCGGGCGTTATCGCCTGGCGCAGGCTGAGTTGATTGACCTCCGCGACAGGGAGCACCATCCACTGGAAGAACTCGGAGATGATCACCAGTGGCAACGCATACTCGGGAACCATGAAGGCTAGCGGGATCGGTAATCCTCCGAGTCCGAACAATAGCCACCCCGCCGTGATTGTCCGACCGACTCCGAATCGAGCCGCCAGCGGTGCAGCCAGGAACGAACCGATCAACGCTCCGGCCCCGCCGATGCCGAAGACCAGCCCGACCTCGAACGAGGAAAGATTCAGCGTGGTCGCCATATAGAGCACGTATACGGCGAGGAAGATGTGTCCGAAGAATGCGGTCAGGCCGGATGCCCCGATCGTCGCTCGCAGGACGGGGTTCCGGAGGCTGAGTGCCATGCCGTCGAAGGCCTGGCGCCAGATGGACGTCCGCTCTCGCTCGATTCGCCTCGCGCCCGTCTCTGGTGGAACCCCACGCAACAGCACGGCAGAAATCAGTGATGCTGGACCATCCATCAGCAGGGCGAGCGGCGGTGAGAGTGCGCTGGCGACGGCCCCACCGGCAGATGGGCCGATCATCTGTGCAGCAGATCTGCTGGCCTGCATCTTCCCGTTTGCATCGGAAAGCCGGCGCCGGCCAACCAGCGCAGGGAGCCAGGCAAGGCGGGACAGATCGAAAAAGAGTGTCGTGGTGCCGATCAGCACAACGATTCCGCTCAATAGCCAGACCGTCAGGATATCCAGCCACCATAGGACCGGGATACTGAGCGCCAGCAGGCATCGAACCAGTGCCGCGAGGATCATGGTCATCCGTGGAGCCAGACGGTCGACCCAGACCCCGGCAATCAGGCTGATCAGGAGCGATGGGATCGTGGCCGCTGCGCCGAGGACGCCCATCTCGAACGGAGTAGCGTCCAGCGTCAGGGCACCGATGAGCGGGATCACGACAATCGATGATTGCCGGGCAAGATCGGAGGTTCCATCCGCGCCCCAGACACGTCGAAAGGCAGAGGATCGCCAGAGTGATGATGAGTCATCAGTATTCGATTCGAGATTCATGCTGAAACGTTCCCGTCAGAATTGACGGGAGTTCTGGCCCGGAGAGGGACGCTTGAACTCCCGCTGTCTCATCGCGTCAGATAGGCGAGACAGCGGTTAGCCAAGCATTCTGGGGGAATACCTCAATCGTTCCTGGCAGTATCGAATCACGGTAATGCAATCTGTGTGCAGAACTTCGTCGGTATCACTGCATTTGAGACGTACACGGGCGAAATTCGTGAAACGTCAGTTTGACGCGTCCTGCTTGACCTGGGTCTCTTCCCTCTCAACGGCGGAGGTGGCTCGCGCCATGACAACCTGATCTTTTCCCGCATGCTTTGCCTGCAGCAATGCAGAGTCGGCTTTATCCAGCAGCTGTTCGACGCTATCATCGGTCCCGGTGGAGATCGCCACCCCGATGCTCGCGCTGAGGGTTATCGGAGCTGGTTCCAGCAGAAGTGGAACGTGCAGTGCCCGGCGCAGCCGGTCAGCCACCATTTTGACCGGATCGTTGCGGTCCCGGATCTCGAGCAGGACAACGAACTCATCGCCACCCATCCGGCCAGCGGTATCACTGGCGCGCAGATGCTGGCGCATTCGCTCTCCCGCGGCGACCAGCAATTGATCACCGATCAGGTGTCCGTAGCGGTCGTTGACCTCTTTGAAATTGTCCAGGTCGATGAACAGCACCGCAACCGAGGTGCTATTGCGTTGTGACCGGATCAGCGCCTGCTCGATCCGGTCATTGAGAAGGGAGCGATTCGGCAGGTTGGTCAGCGGATCGTGCAACGCACGTTCAACCCATTCATCGGCTGCTTGTTGTCTACGGGTGAGCGTGGAAACAAGCCGGGACCATCGGAGTTCCCAGAGTGCAGCGAATACAAGAAGACCAACGCTGCTGATCAGCGCCAGTCCGAGGCTGGTACGCTCGATTTGCGACCGAGGTTCCATCAGGGGTGCCCAATCTGATTAACCATGAGGCCAAGTGCGAATTTTGAGTCCCTGAACGGTGTTACATGGTTCGCTGATAAATTCGGCGGCAGAGACTAGCCATATTGTACTACGAAACTAGGACATTTGTATATGCGTCTTGCTCTAAAATTTTCACGCCATGTGCAACGGAAACATTCCACAGTGAAGAGAAAACCGGGAGCCAGTTCTGACTCCCGGTTCCGATACCCCAGCCGTTTTCGGTGATCTCGAACGATTACTCTTCGATCCAGAAGTCACGGACCTTGAGATAGAGGTTCGATCCACTCTGTACATCGTCAGGCAGACCCTTGATGCGCTCGTTGAAGTGGTTGAACCAGTCCCAGTACATCATGAACAGCGTTGGGACCTCTTCGGCGAAGAGTTTCTGGACTTCACTGTAGATCTCACGTCGGACTTCCGGATCGACCTCGGCAACACCGCGATCGAGCAGGTCGTCCATTTCTTCATTGCTGAAGTGGTTGAAGTTGTTGCCGCCGCCGGTCTGCAGAACGGTGCGGGCGTCTGGCTCGCCGTTGGTACCACCATAGGTCCAGTTGTGGAGCGCCATATCACCGGTGCCATCGCGCATCTCGGCAGATGCAGCGGAGACTTCACGGATGCTGACTTCTGCGCCGATCGCGCTCCAGTACTCAACCGCCATCTCGGCTTGCGGCCGACGGACTTCATCGCCAACGAACGTTAGACACTCCCATTCGAAGCGCTCACCATCTCGTTCGCGGATTCCATCGTCACCTTCGACCCAGCCAGCCTCTTCCAGGAGTTCGATAGCCCGGTCGGGATCGTAGTCATACTGAGCAACGTCCGGCTCGTACCATTCATCCAGTGTCGGGGCCAGGTTGGCGGTAGCTTTCACGGCCGCGCCAACAAAAGCCGTTTCGATCATCTGGTCGCGGTCCAGCGCAAACATGAGTGCCTGGCGAACCCGAACGTCGTCGAATTGTGGCCGGGTGTTGTTCATCGGGAAGTTGTTGACCGCCAGGGAGGCAGTAACGTAGCTGGTCAGGTGTGGTTCTTCAGTCAGGCGGACCTCGTCGTCGGTCCCGGCGACCCAGATCGACGTATCAGCGCCGCCTGTTTCCAGTTCCAGCACACGAACCGAACCCTCGGGAACGATCCGGACTTCGAACTCGTCAGCATACGGTCGGCCGCGCCAGTGATCCTCGAACGCTTCCAGCAGGGTGAAGTCATCAGGATTCCACTCGGCAAGCATGAACGGTCCGGTGCCGATCGGCTCGGAACTGTGGCCATCGTAGCCGACTTCACTGTGGTAGTGCTCCGGTACGATCATCGCCGTCATTCCGCGTCGGAGGAACGAGGCATCCGGTTCAGCCATCATGATTCTCAGATTGTAGTCGTCCTCGAGTTCGACGCTGTCTACCGAGACAAAGTCCGCAGAACTGATGGCCGCGTTGTCATCGTCCATAAACCACTCGAAGGTGTACTTGACGTCTTCGGCGTTGAACTCTTCGCCATCGTGAAACAGGACGTCATCGCGAACCGTGACGTGAACCTCGAGGCCGTCATCTGAAACTTCGTAGTCGGTGGCCAGTTCCAGTTCGATTTCGTAGTTCTCATCCACGGCCACGAGCGCGTCGTGAATCTGGGTGATTGCTGCCCAGGCAACGGTCTGGCCGATGTCATCCGGGTGCAGGCTGTCGATCGAGTGATGCCCCATGGCGATGATGCGCCCACCGTAGCGATCATCGTCGTCGGTGTCGTCATCGTCATCGGCGTCATCATGATCATCGGCGGCCTCATCATCGTCCGGCTCGTCGACAGGTTCGTCGTCATCTGGCTCTTCATCGTCATCGGTGTCGGGTTCATCGGCGATGTCTTCGTCGTCATCATCTTCGACAACGTCGTCCGCCGAATCGTCGGTGGCTTCATCGTCGTCGACGCTACACGCCGTGATCAGCGAGCCGAAAATCGGCATCGACACGCCCAGCAGCGCGGCACGCTGCAGGAGCTGCCGCCGGCTGAGCGGACTCGCGGTTAGCAGCGTTTGAATATTCGGGGTCTTCATGCCCCACTCCTCCCGTGGCACAGATGTCAGCTCGCAGATCACCAGACTATTGCCATGCTTTTGCAGAAAAGCACATGTTTGCAGATTCTGGTGAAGAACAGACACGACCGCGCCAGTCTTTTGAAAATGGCCAATCTCGCTCAGGCTAGCAACGGTTCCGACGGGTGTCAATAGGTCGTAGCAAGGAGTTTCAGATGTCGAAAACCACAAGATTGCGCACGGCCTCGCCCTGTTCACTGCTATCGATCGCCGCGTTGATTTCGTCAAATGGATAGCGCCGCGTCACCAGCTCTTCGAGGTGGAGTCGCTTCTGACGATACAGCTTCGCCATCCTGGGGATGTCGATCGACAACCGTGTTGAACCCATGATGCTGCCCAGAATGCGTTGCCCGGAGGAGACCGTATCGAACGGGGAGAAACGAGCCGACGCGTCGGCCGGCGGCATACCGACCAGCACCAGGTTGCCCTCGATTCGCGGAAGCGGCAACGCCATCTCGACGGCTGATATTGCTCCCACGGTGACCACGACATGATCGGCGCCGCCACCGGTCAGTGACCGGACTGATTCGGTGACATCCGAGCTGTGCGGGTTCAATCCATGCGTTGCGCCGAAATCCCGAGCGGTACCGAGCTTGGAATCGAGCACATCGATGGCAATGATCGGATCAGCGCCAGCAATCTGCGCGCCCTGTATCGCGTTCAGTCCAACTCCACCGGCCCCGATGACCACGACGCTTTCACCGAACTTGACATTCGCAGTATTCAGCACCGCTCCGGCGCCGGTGATAACCCCGCACGCCAGCAGCGAGGCGAGATCGAGGGGCACGAATTTTGGAATCACGGCCAGCTGGGATTGATCGACCACCGTGTACTCGGCAAACGCGGCCGTATCCAGCCCGTGTTTGATCGGTTGCCCATCGAGAGTATGAAATCGACTAGCGTCGTCGATCGGGAAGCGGGTTGGGCAGGCATACGGTGAGCCAGTCAGGCAGTGCCGGCATCGCCCGCAAGAGCGCAGCAACGTCACCACCACGCGATCTCCTGGCTTCACCAGCGTAACGCCCGGTCCCACCTCATCGACGATGCCCGAGGCCTCGTGCCCGGCGATCACTGGCACATCGCCACCCCACTCACCGCGAATCAGGTGGATGTCGCTGTGGCAGATCCCGATCGCCGCAATCCGGACTCTGACCTCACCTGTCTGCGGTGGATCCAGCCGGACATCTTCGATTACCAGAGGTTTGCCGAACTCATAGCAGACTGCAGCACGCATGACTGACCGCCTTTCACTTGGCGAGGAGCCGAGTCGTGGATTGCTGGACGCGCGATCCAGCATTGCCGGGTGTTTGTGCTCCATTCTGTCAGTGTTTACCTGTTCAGGAAAGGTCCGGAAGGCTGGAGAGCTTGTCCAGGGTCGACAGGGCGTCGGCAAGCATGGGGCGAAGTTCGTTCCCATCAGTGCGGATGTCGCGCCAGTTCCAGGCTCGCTCGTAGTAGCGAGATGCTGGCCGATTATCGAACACCTGTGGTTCTACCGTCTGCAGAATCTCCTGGAGTGATCTGTTCCAGACGTCGACTGGATCGTCCCCCAGTTCGATTGCCGCTTCGTAGAGGGCCGCTTTCATGATTGTCCCGGCCAGCCGAACGCTGTCTGCCAGTTGATGATCTGGCTTGTCGACGATGCGCCCCAGCAGCGTTTCCACCCACCTTGCGTACCCGCTGAGATTCAGTTTTGCCTGATGCTTGAATCGATCAGAATCCACGTTGTTGTAGGACGGTGGAGTGTTGCCCGCGATCACCCGGTAGCTGCCCGGCAGTGGCGGAATCCAGCCATGCGGCGGGTTGTCAGCGGCGATCATCATCACCTGTATCTGACTGACCTGCCATGCGTCGACATCGATCGCCGAAAATCGTTCCTGGAACGGGATCGCCACCGAGATGTCAGGCACCAGCGGGCCACGCATCACCCGATCATCGGCGAAGAGATGGACATCGAAATCAGAGAAATACGGGATGAAATCGCCCTTGATGGCCGAGCCCTTGACGATCATGCCGGTCATCGCCGAACCGAACACGCTCTCAGCGATATCGAGCATCTCCTGGCTCAGCGCATCGACCAGCGCCGGATCCATCGGTGGGGTGCGACCCACTAGCTCGATCCAGGTCCCGGCGCCGCATCTCGTCGTGGACTGAGGCAGTTGATGGTTTCCACGGTGACATCTCCGATGACGGTGGCGCCGTGCGGTACGTCTCCCGGGATGACGCCGGTATCGCCAGGGCCGAAGAGCATCGTCTCTCCACCCACCGTGAATTCGATCTGCCCGGTCAGCACCGTGGTGATCTGCTCCTGCGGATGGTGGTGTTCTGGAAACACCGACCCCGGTGCGTAGACGTAGCGGATCATCGTCTGGC